>CAIYMY010000160.1 GCA_903927465.1 uncultured Rhodospirillales bacterium
CCGATATTCATGCGCGGCACAGCGATAGGAAACCGTGGCCGCCAGGCGCGGCAGCCGGCTGGTCACGCGGGTCTTCAGGGGCTCCGGCATATAACCCCAGGAAATCGCCGCCACCATATCGCCCGGCGCGGCGGGCGCGGCCACGCGCAAATCAGCAAAACGGCGCCCTTCCCCATCTGCGAGCCAAGCCCCCTGCCCGCGCAAGGCTATCGCCGTGTCATCACCCAGCGGGTCATGGATCCAGGCGCCGATAATCTCGCCCCGCCTGATCGCCGCCGCCATGCAACCAAACAGCGGCACGCCGGCCGCGAAATTCGCCGTGCCATCCACCGGGTCCACCACAAAGGCAAGCTCCGCATCCGCCAGCCGGTCGAGCAATGAAGGATCAGAAGCGGTCGCTTCCTCCCCCACCACCACACAGCCGGGGAAAAGCTTTTCAAGCCCGGCGGTGATCACGCGCTCGGCGGCTTCATCCGCATCGGTCACCAGATCAAGAGGGCCGGTTTTGCTTCGCACCGCATCGGCGCTCAGGCGGCGAAAGCGCGGCAGGATTTCGGCCCGCGAAGCCGCGCGCAGCAAATCCGCCAGATCGGCGGCCTGCGTGGCTGAGATGCTCATTTCTGGCCCCTGCTTTCAAATCGCGCCCGATCCATGGGCGAAAGCCGCACTTTCAGCCGCACCGCATCATCGGCATCCTGGCGTTCCAGCACCTCACCATGGGCATGCAGCCAGGCGATGGCGGCACCATCAGAAGGCGGCAGCGCCACGTCGATCACCACAAGCTGCGCCGAAAGCCGCGCGTCAATCGCGGCGCGCAAGGCGGGCAGCCCTTCCCCGGTCAGCGCCGAGACCGCCACCGCATCAGGGCTGCGGCGTTCAACGGCATCAATCCCGCCCAAAAGATCAGCCTTGTTCAGCACTTCCACAACGCGGTCCGGCCAAGCCTCATCCAAGGTCGCATCCGCGCCATCGGCCATGGCTTCCAAAACGCCCAGCACATCAGATCGTTGTGCGGCGCTATCCGGGTGGGCGATGTCGCGTACATGCAAAATCAGATCAGCAGCGGCGACTTCTTCCAAAGTGGCACGAAAGGCTTCCACCAATTGCGTCGGCAGGTCGGAAATGAAACCCACCGTGTCTGACAGGATCACATTGCGCCCCGATGGCAGCTTGATCGCGCGCATGGTGGGATCAAGTGTCGCGAATAACTGATCCTGAGCATAAACCCCGGCCCCCGTCAGCGCATTGAACAGCGTTGACTTGCCGGCATTGGTGTAGCCCACAAGCGCCACCACCGGGTAAGGCACGCGTTCGCGCGCGCGGCGATGTAGGCCGCGCGTCCGCCGTACCTGATCCAATTCGCGCCTGAGCCGCACAATGCGGTCCCCGATCAGCCGCCGGTCAATTTCGATCTGGCTTTCCCCAGGCCCACCCAAAAAGCCGAAGCCGCCGCGCTGGCGTTCAAGGTGCGTCCAGGACCGCACCAGCCGCGTGCGCTGATATTCCAGATGCGCCAATTCAACCTGCAAGCTGCCTTCGCGCGTGCGGGCCCTTTCGCCGAAAATCTCCAGGATCAACCCGGTGCGATCAATCACCTTGCAGTCCCAGGCGCGTTCCAGATTGCGCTGCTGCACGGGGCTGAGCGCGGCATCCACAATCACCACACCCACTTGCTGGTCATGCAGTACCTTTTTCTCCAGCTCCACCTGGCCTTCGCCCATCAGGGTGGAAGGCCGCCTTTCGCGGAGCGGGTAGATCGCGGAATGCACAATGGTCACGCCAATGGACGCGGCAAGACCTATCGCCTCCGCCAGCCGGGATTCCGCCGCGCGCTTCCCACCCACATCGCCAATGGCGCTGCGCGTTGGCTTCTCGAACGGAAGGATAACAGCGGCGCGGGTGGGGTGCCCGACGCCCGCCTCACTCTCCGCCGTCAGAAATCACCTCACGCTGCAAGGTGAGCCGCGTTTCCGAACCAGGGGCCGCGACACCTGGGGCCGCCGGCACGCCATCAAACAGCGAAATCGGCGCGCCAGGCATGACGGTGCTGATCGCATGCTTATAGACAAGCTGTGTATGGCCATCGCGGCGCAGCAGCACCGAGAAATTGTCAAACCAGGTAATAATGCCCTGCAACTTCACGCCATTCACCAGGAATACCGTGACAGGCGTTTTGGATTTGCGAACGTGATTCAGGAAAACATCCTGCACATTCTGGGACTTTTCAGCGGCCATTGGACCGGTCCTTCTTTTTGCTGGTCACCGACCAGACACGGACCGGCGAAAACCATATCCGGCCGCCGGCACTTATTATTTTGACATGTCAGGCTGGTTTGACAAGTGACGAAACTGCAACCGCAAGTGCATGACAATTGTCAAAAACCTGATCAGCCCCGGTTGAGGCAATGCCGCCATCATGCGCTGCATCGCCCATCAGCACCGCGCGCACACCAGCGGCGCGCGCTGCCTGCATATCAAGCGCAGTATCGCCGACATACCAGATATCCTGCGCGGGGCTGAGGCCAAGCGATTCCAGCGCCATGAAAATGGGCGCCGGGTCGGGTTTGTCGGCGGCTGCATCGCCCGCGCCAATCAACGGGCCGAAATGGCGATCCCAGCCAAGATGCGCGGCCTCTGCGCGCAGCAACGGCCCTTGCTTGTTGGAGACCACGCCCATGGGCAGGCGCCCTGCCCCGGCTTGCAGCGCCGCCGCCGCGCCCGGCATGGGCTGCAACACCTGCAAATGGCAGGCGCGCACTTCGGCATAGAAAATATCGCGCGCCCTTTCCCATTCGGCGCCAAACAATTCCGGGAAGCTTTCACGCAACGCACGGCGCACATTGGCAAGCACCTGCGTCCGATCCCAAAGCGGCAGGCCAAATTCCCGAAAGGCCGCATTCAGCCCGGCCTCAATGGCGGCCCAGCCATCAACCAGCGTATTGTCCCAATCGAACAGGATGGCGCGTGGCGGAGCGTGCTTCATGCCGCGTTGCGCATCGCCCCCTTCACATGGCGCGCGAAAATCTCGAACAGCTTGCGCACCACGGGGCCGACCTGGCCATCACCCACCGGCGCGCCATCAATCTTGGTGATGGGCTTCACGAAGGACGTGGCGGAGGTGATGAAAGCCTCCCGCGCGTGGCGGAGTTCTTCCATGGAAAAGGCGCGTTCTTCAAAGGCAATCCCGGCATCCTGCAATTCCGCCATCAGCGCCGCGCGGGTGCAGCCGGGCAGGATGGCGTCACTCAAGGGGCGGGTGCGAATGGTGCCGGCCTCATCCACAATCCAGAAGCTGGTCGCTGCCCCTTCGGTCACCATGCCGGTCGCTTCATCAAACAGCACCGCTTCAATAGCGCCCTTTTCGCGCGCCGCCTGACGCGCCAGGCAATTCGGCAGCAGATTGACAGTCTTGATATCGCAGCGCGCCCAGCGGAGATCTGGCATGGTGATGACCGCCGCCCCCCAGCGATCCACATTGGTCGGATAAGGCGCGATGCGCTTCACCGTCACCACCAAAGCGGGCGCAATGGGCTTGTTCGGGAAGGCATGATCACGCCGCGCGACGCCGCGTGTGACTTGCATGTAAAGCAGCCCTTCGGTCACGCGGTTGCGCCGCGCCACTTCGCGCAGCACCATCCGAAGCGAGGCGCGCGGCATTGGCATGGGAAGCTGGATTTCGCGCAAGGACCGTTCCAAGCGGCTCAGGTGCAAATCCTCATCAATGAAGCGGCCATTGAACAGATGCACCACCTCATAAATGCCATCGCCGAATTGATAGCCGCGATCTTCGATATTCACCGACGCATCGGGTTGCGGCACGTAGCGGCCATTCACATA
>CAIYMY010000161.1 GCA_903927465.1 uncultured Rhodospirillales bacterium
AATCGGCGCGGTCATGGCTGTGGTGTCCAAGACTGCGCCAGCATTCAGTGGCACGCATTGCCCGTAATTGCCCGTCGCACCACCGCGCACCGTGATCGGCACGCCATGGCGGCGCGCAGCGTTCAGGATGCGCATCACCTCATCTTCGTTCTGCGGGCGCAGCCAGATATCGGCGCGCTTGCCATCCAATTGGCGCTTCAGGATGGGGCTATACCAATAGAAATCCCGGCTTTTCTGGCGCAGCAGCGCTGCATCGGTGGATTGTTCAACCCCTGCCAATTCGGCGGTGAAAGCAGCGATATCAGGCATCGGGATTGGGTTCTCCATCGAGCCAAGTAGAGATATCCATGCCGGCAACCTGTTGCCACAACGCAGCCATGCGTTGCGCGGCGTGGTCCAGCAGCGCTTCGCCAATTTCAACCGTCGCGGCGGCAGCATTACCCACCGCACCGGCCGGCCCAAGATCCTGCGCCTGCCAGGCCGGTGGCGCGCCAGCATCCGGCGCCATGCTTGGTGTATTGGCGGATACAGCCTGCCAGCGGCTGACAAAATTGCGCGCCTTATCCATGCGCACCAGATCAGGCCGCAGCGCCAGCATCACCGCCGTTTCATCGCGCCCGGCATGAATGCCAAAGCGTGCTTCCACCGGGTCTCGCAACGCCTCTGGCTTGCCCATGCGCGCCCACATGGCATTCACCACAAAAAGCCCATGCTGAATGCGCAACCGCCGCGCCGCGATATCAAGCGCCGAGACATTGCCGCCATGGCTGTTCAGAAACACCAAGCGCTTCACGCCCGCGCGCGCAACCGAAGCGCCGATATCGCAGATCAGCGCAATCAGCGTCTCAGCACTGGTGGTGATGGTGCCGGGAAAGCGCAAATGCTCAACCGAAAGCGCAACGGCTTGCGTTGGTAGCACCAGCACGGGCAGATCATCCGGGATCACCTTCAGCGTGCGCGCAACAATGCCCTGATTGATCGCGGTATCCACCGCCACCGGCAGATGCGGCCCATGCTGTTCAATGGCGCCCACCGGCAATACCGCGACGGTATTGGCCGGCAGGGAACGGAATTCTGGCCAGGGAAGATCCTGCCAGAAGCGACTGGGAAGAGGCATGAGGTTACGGCCTTCGGTTACTATACGAAGGCAGGTATCGCGGAACCCCAAGCAGAGTCCAGGCGCCGGTGGGGGGCTCAGGGCTGGCCCAAAATCTCCCCATTATGCTGGCCCAGGCGCGGCGCTGCCCGGCGAGAGGCAGGCCGGCGCCGATTGAAGGAAATTGGCAGCCCCACCACGCGCGGGCCACCTTCGGGCAGGGATTGGACAATATCCACCGCGGCCAATTGCTCGGTCGCGGCCAATTCGGCGATGTCATTCACCGGGCCACTTGGCACGCCGGCGGCTTCAAGGGCGGTCAGCCATTGCTCCCGCGTGCCATGGCGCAGCGCCTCAGCAACCAAGGGCAGCAGGATTATCTTGTTGCGCACCCGTTCCGGGCCGGTGGCGAAGCGCGGATCTTGGCCCCATTCGGGATGGCCCAATACCTTGGCGCAGCGCGCCCATAGCCGGTCATTGCCCGCCGCCAGGCAAATCGGCCGATCGGCGGTTTCGAACACTTGATAAGGCACAATCACCGCCGCGCCGGCGCCATGGCGCTTGGGCACATCGCCGCTGGCCAAATAATTATTCACATGGCCTTCCACCCAATGCACCGATGTTTCAAAGAGCGATGTATCAACCAGGCAGCCTTGCCCCGTGCGGTCTCGCTGGCGCAGTGCGGCCAGCGCGCCAATCACGCAGAACATGCCCGTCGCCTTGTCATTGATCGAAGCACCGCAAAAAGTCGGCGGGTCTTCTGGGCGGCCTGTGACCGACATCATCCCGCCATAGGCTTGCAGCAGCGGGTCAAAACCAGGCTTGAGGCGCATCGGGCCTTGATAGCCAAAGGCCCAGATGGAGCAATAAACAAGCCTTGGATGGCGCTTGAGCATCGCTTCCGGCCCGATACCAATTTCATCCACCACGCCGGGGCGCAGGTTCTGGATCAGCACATCGGCGGTCTCGACAAGCTTGTGCAGCGCTTCAACATCCTCGGGCTTTTTCAGATCAAGCGTGATGGAGCGCTTGTTGCGATTCTGGCTGTGGAAATAGAGCGATGTTTCACCATCCGGCCCGAAGGGAGGCCCCCAGGCGCGCGCATCATCGCCGCCATCGGGCTTTTCCACCTTGATCACATCGGCGCCCATATCGGCCAGGATCACGCCGGCGAGTGGCCCGGCGAGGGCTTGCCCCACTTCAATCACGCGCATGCCGTGCAGCGGCAATTCCATTGTTTTTTCTCCAAACTCTACAACATTGGTTCCAAGGGCGAGCGGCCACGAATAAAATCCGATGCTCTTTCCGCAATCATCATGGTGGTGGCGTAGGTATTGGCCGAGGTCATGTTGGGCATCACGGAAGCATCCACCACGCGCAAGCCTTCCAACCCATGCACGCGCAGCCGATCATCCACCACCGCCGTCGGGTCCGTATTTGGCCCCATGCGCGCCGTGCCGATCAAATGATAGGTGGTGGAGCCGTTGCGCCGTGCGAAATCCATCAGCTCATCATCGGAATCCAGATGCGGGCCGGGCAGGGTTTCCGCTTCCAGGAAGGGGCTGAGTTCTGGCGCATTCAACAGCCGCCGGATCAGCCGAATGCCGCCCAGATGCACGCGCCGATCCATGGGGTCTGACAGATAATTCGGCTGGATTTCGGGATCATCAAACACATCGGCGGTCTTCGCGCGCACCCAGCCGATGCTCTCCGGCCGATGCTGCCAGGCGCCGGCGGTCACCCCCGGATAATCATCCAGCACATAGACCTTGCCTTCCGCATAAGACCCCGGCGTGAAGACGCATTGCAGATCGGGCTGATCCAAGCCTTCAAAGGATTTCCAGAAAACATAGACATGGGACGGCACGGTAGCCAGGATGGAAGGCCGCCCCATCGCCCAGCGCGCTACTTGCCCGGCCAACTTCACACCGCGCGCCAATTCATTGAGTGTGGTGACACCTGGCTTGGCGCGCATGACAACGCGGGTTGCGTAATGGTCCCGAAAATTCTCGCCAACGCCGCGCAATTCATGCAGCACAGGCACGCCAAGCTTTTGCAATAGCCAGCCGGGACCAATGCCGGATACCTGCAACAGCCGCGCGGTATTGGCTGTGCCGGCGGAGATGATCACTTCCCGTCGCGCCCGCACTTCGCGGGGTGTGCCGCCGCGCTGGTTCAGATAGCGCACGCCAACCGCACGCTTGCCTTCCAGAATAATGCCGCAGGCGCGCGCATTGGTGCGCACATCAAGCGTCTTGCGCGCCATGGCGGGGTGCAGAAAGCCGCGCGCGGCGGAGATGCGCCGGCCGCGTTGAATGGCGCGTTGGAAATAGCCTACTCCGGCCTGATTGCCGCTATTGTAATCTGGGTTGCGCGGGATGCCGGCTGCCACGCAACCAGCGATGAAGGCTTCCGAGAGCGGGTTGAACCAATCCATATCCGTCACGGGAATACCGCCATCGCGCCCGCGCCGTTCCTCGCCAAAGCCAAGCCGGCGTTCGGTGCGCATGTAATAGGGCAGGCAATCCGCATAGCCCCAGCCGCGATTGCCGCGTTGCGCCCAGCTATCCTGATCCCCGGGCTGGCCGCGATTATAAATCATGCCATTGATGGAGGATGAGCCGCCAAGCGTGCGTCCCTGCACGGTTTTTACGCGTCGTCCTGCGGTGTTTTCCGTGGGTTCGGTACTAAATTGCCAGGTGATGTCGGGGTTCACCAAAGCCTTGATGAAACCAGCGGGGATATGAATGAAGGGGTTGGTATCGGGCGGACCGGCTTCCAAGACGCAGACGGTGGTTTCCGGGTCTTCCGTCAGCCGCGCGGCAAGGATGGACCCCGCCGCCCCCGCACCTACAATCACGTAATCGAAGGTATCGGCATCCGCTTGCGCCATGGTTGCTTTCCAATCCTAAACGGCTTGAATCCTAGCAAGCTTTGGCCGCGGCGCCAGCCCAAGACAGGCGGGGCAATTTGGCCCATGATGCCCGGTAAGATTTGGGGAGCAGACCGCCATGACCAACCCAGCAGAATTCACCGCCCCACCGCGCCGCGCCGGCTGGATAGAACGCCCCGATGCGCGCATTCGCTATGAAGTCACGGGCGAAGGGCCCGCGATTGTCTTCGCGCATGGGCTTGGCGGAAATCTCATGTCCTGGTGGCAGCAGGTGGCGCATTTCGCGCCGCGCTATACCTGCGTGGCCTTTTCGCATCGCGGCTTTTTCCCTTCCACCGCGCCGGGGGAGGGGCCTGATCCCGCTGCCTATGCCGCTGATCTGGCGGCCTTGGTGGATGAGCTCGGCCTTGGCGATATCCGCATCATTTGCCAATCCATGGGCGGCTGGACGGGCGTTGAATATGCGCTGCTGCGCCCTGGGCGGGTGAAGGCGCTGGTGCTGGGGGCCACCACCGGCACGCTCGACCCGCGGCAGATGCGTGAGCCGGAACAATCGCGCCTGAAAGCCTGGCAGGAAGAAAGTGCGGCGGCGCGTGAGGCGGGGTTGAAGCGCAATATCAACCCGGCGGCTGGCGCGCGTATGGCGGCGGAACAGCCGGCGCTTTATCACCTTTATAACCATGTCTATGGCCTGACCGGTGGCTTTGATCGTGAAGCGGTGCGCGCGCGGTTGCAGGTGGGGCGCAATCGTGCGCCGGAATCCTTCGCGGCGGCGCAATGTCCGCTGCTGTTCATCCCAAGTGAGGAAGATATTGTGCTGCCACCCTTCGCCGCGCGCGCGATGGCCAGTGCCATTCCGGGTGCGCGCTATGCCGTGCTGCATAAGGCCGGCCATTCCGGTCATTTCGAACGCGCAGCCGCCTTCAACGCCTTGGTGGATGCCTTCTTTGAGGAGATTGGCGCATGAATGCCGCCACACTTTCCATTTGCGTGGATGATTACCCACATACCATGGCGCTGCATCGCGGAGAGACCGCAAGCCCGGAACTTACCCTTGCGATGCAGGTGGTGAAGCCCATCAGCAAGGCTTTCGCGCCCATGGTGCGCGAAGGGCGTTTTGACATCAGCGAAATGGCGATTGCGACCTTTCTGATGGCGAAAGCCGCCGGGCGCGATTTGGTGCTGCTGCCGTTGGTGGTGGCGGAACGCTTTCAGGAAACGGCGATGTTCTGCCGCGCGGGGAGGGGCATTGAAAGCCCCGCCGATTTAGCCGGCAAGCGCATTGGTGTGCGCGCCTATAGCCAAACCACCGGCATGTGGATCAGGGGCGTTTTGCAGGAAAGTTTCGGGCTGCGTGCGGACGCGATGCGCTGGGTAACTTTTGAAGACGCGCATGAACCAAGCTTCCGCGACCCGCCCTGGGTGCAGCGTGCGAGTGCTGGCGAAACCCTGAATGGCATGTTTGAAAGCGGCGCGCTTGATGCCGCCATCATGGGCTTTGAACTGCCCGCGGGTGATGATGTGCGCACGGTTTTCCCAGACCCCGCCGCGGCGGGTTCAGCCTTTCACGCGCGCTACGGCTTCAAGCCGGTGAACCATCTTGTGGTGATGAAGGGTGCGCATGCGCGCGATGCCGCGCTGGTGGTTGAAGTGCTGCGCCAATTCAACGCTGCCGGCACGGCACCGCGTAGCCGCGCAGCGCTGAACCCAGCGCTGGAATTGGCATCACGCTGGTGCGCCGATCAGGGGCTGATGGCGCGCCCGCTCAGCCTTGATGAGATCTGGGCGGGCTTGCCGGCAGCGGTGGCGTAGAAGGCTAAGCCGCCTTCGCGCCCCGCACCAGGCGCCCGGGTAGCGCGCCGGTTGCCTCACCTTCGCGATATACCGGCGTGCCAGCGACGATGGTGGCGACATAGCCATCAGCCTTCTGGATCAGGCGCTTGCCGCCGGCGGGCAGATCGTAATGCATTTTGGGCATCTCAAGCGCCAGCCGGCCGAAATCAATCACATTGATATCGGCCTTTTTGCCCACCGCCAGCACGCCGCGATCCTTGAGGCCGAGCGCATGGGCATTGTCACGCGAAATGCGCTTCACCACGAATTCCAGCGGCAGGCGCGGCCCGCGCGCACGATCGCGCGCCCAATGCACCAGCATATGCGTCATGCAGGATGCATCGCAGATATAGCCAACATGCGCGCCACCATCGCCAAGCCCCATCAGCGTATGCGGATGCGTCACCATGTTGCGGATCGCGGTCAGGTCTCCATCGGCATAGTTCAGAATGGGGCGGTTCAGAATGGCGCGGCCATCCTGTTCCAACATCAAATCATAGCAAAGCGCCGCGGGATCCATGCCGCGCGCGACGGCCATGGCGGCCACTGATTTTTCCGGCGGAGGTTCATAATCCGGCGGATCACCCAGCGGGAAGATTTTTCCCCAGTTATTCAAACGCACCTTCAGCGCAGGGTCTTCGGTCGGCTCCGCAATGATGCGCGCGCGCAAAGCCGGGTCACGCAAAGCGGCGATGCGCTGTTCAAAGGGCAGATGCGCAATCGCCTGATAGGAAGCGCGCATCAGGAAGGGGTGCTGCGAAAGCTCAAAGCCAAACATCAGGCCAACAGGCCGGCCCATTACCTGGCCATACATGGGCACGCCGGCCTCATGCGCGGATTCCACCTTATCCAGCAGCCAACGCCACAGCCCTGGCTTGGATTCCCTCTGCAATAAAGAAAATGTCATCGGTCGGCCTGATGCGGCCGCGATGCGTTGCAGCCGGGCAAATTCATCTTCCGGATCGTCAAAATCCGAAATTACCTGCATCCAGCCCGAACCATGGGCGCGGATGGCGCGGGCGATGGTCTCCAACTCCGCTTCTGGCGTGCCGAGGGTTGGAATATGCCGCCCAT
This sequence comes from uncultured Rhodospirillales bacterium, assembly GCA_903927465.1. Classification (GTDB taxonomy): domain Bacteria; phylum Pseudomonadota; class Alphaproteobacteria; order Acetobacterales; family Acetobacteraceae; genus Neoroseomonas. The sequence goes on from CAIYMY010000161.1 coordinate 6,897, forward strand.
CCAAAGTGCGATGCGCAATGGCGCGCGATGTCGAAAAGCCAAGCGCGCCGGCGGCCATGCCTTCCGCCGTCAGCCGCGCCATTTCCGCACATTGTTCCGGTGTGGCCACCGCATGGGCCTCGGCTGCTTCACCCATCACATGCACGCGCAAGGGCGAATGCGTGACCATGGCCGCGACGTCTATGTCATAAGGCCGCGCATCCAATGCATCCATATATTCGGGGAAGCTTTCCCAATTCCAGGGCAGGCCTTCGGTCAGCACAACCTCCGGCAAATCCTCCACGCCTTCCATCAGCTTCACGAGCATATCGCGCCGATCCGGCCGGCAGGGCGCGAAGCCCACGCCGCAATTGCCAAGCAGCGCCGTGGTCACGCCATTGATGGAAGAAGAAAGCAGCCGGCTGCTCCACGTTGCTTGGGCATCGTAATGGGTATGGATATCAACAAAGCCAGGCGTGACGATCAGCCCTTTGGCATTGATTTCATCCGCACCGCGCGCAGAAATTTTACCGATTTCTACAATACGGCCATCACGAATGGCGATATCGGCTTCATAAGGCGGCGCGCCGGTGCCATCCACCAGCGTGCCACCACGAATGATCAGGCTTGCATCGCGTGCCATGGGGGTTTCCTTCAGGTTTTCAGGATGATTTTGCCAAGATGCGCATTGGCCTTCATATGCGCCAAAGCCTCAACCGCTTCATCAAG
>CAIYMY010000162.1 GCA_903927465.1 uncultured Rhodospirillales bacterium
CCTTTGCTGATTGGCGGCGTGATCGGCTTTCTGATCTGGGCCGAGGTGCCGGGCTGGACCACGCTTGCCGGCGCGTCCCTGGTGGTGGCGGCGGGGCTTTACAATGTGTATCGCGAACAGGTGAGGCGCGCGCAAGAGCGATCTCGCATGAAGGACAATGCCTGATGGCGCTGCGCCACGATATCCGCCGCGGTGCGCTATTGATGCTCGGCGCGACCGCGCTTTTCACCATCATGTCGGCCATGATCAAGGGTATTGCGGAAAGCATTTCCTTTATCGAGATCATGTTCTTTCGTTCCGCCTTCGCGCTGCCGGTGATTTTCGTGATCGTGGCGCGTGGCCGGCAATGGGGCATTTTGCGCACGCGGCGCTTTCCGTCCCATCTGCTGCGCGCCTTTACCGGCACCATGGCGCAGGGCTGTTCCTTCTTTGCGCTGACGGTGCTGCCCTTGGCGGAACAAACGGCGCTGACTTACACCACGCCGCTTTTCGTGACCCTGCTTTCCATTCCGCTACTGGGGGAGAAGGTTGGCATTCATCGCTGGTCTGCAGTACTGCTGGGCTTTGTCGGCATTATGGTGATTGCGCTTGGCCAGGGTGCCTTTCAGGGCGGTACTTGGCCGGAAAAGGCGGTGATGATCGGCATGTCGGTGGCCGTTGCGCAGGGTGTCTGGTCGGCGCTCACCACACTTCTGGTGAGGAATCTGTCGGCCACCGAAAGCTCCACCACCATTGTGCTGTGGCAATCACTGTTGATGACGGCCTTTACCGCCGTGGCGCTGCCGTTTTTCTGGACCACGCCCAATGCTTGGGAATGGCTGATCCTGATCCTGGTTGGCCTGGTGGGCGGTGTGGCGCAGGTAATGCTGACGGAAGCCTACGCATCGGCCCAGGTGTCGTCGCTCGGGCCCTATTCCTATACCTCCATCCTTTGGTCGGTCGGGCTTGGCTGGCTGATCTGGGGCGATATGCCCACCATTGCCACCATCCTCGGTGCGGTGCTGATTGTGCTTTCGGGGCTGTACATTCTGCACCGGGAATTGGTCCGCGGGCGGATGAAGCGCCAAGGGCAATAGGCAGGGCTTGCAGAGCGGCGGGCCTCGCAGCACCCTATCCTGAAAATGAGGCGCCACCAATGAGCATTCCCTTCCTGAAAAATGACAGCCTGGCCCCGGGCGCAGTGGAACAGACCGCGCCGGGCATTCGCCGCGTGCTGTGTGGCAATCCCGGGCCTTTCACCTTTCGCGGCACGAATAGCTGGATTATTGGCCAGGGTAATTCCGTGGCGATCCTGGACCCCGGCCCGGTGGATGCGGCGCATCTGGACGCTCTGCTGGCGGCCACCAAGGGTGAGCGCGTCACGCATATCCTGGTATCCCACACGCATCGGGACCATTCGCCGGGGGTGGCCGCGCTGAAGGCCGCGACTGGCGCGCCGAGCTATGGTTTCGGCCCGCATATGACGGCGCCGGAACAGGGCGGCGAAGGGGGCGATCATACATTCCGCCCAGATGTGACGCTTGCCGATGGCGCCATAGTGGCAGGCGCCGATTGGCGCGTGACGGCGCTGCACACGCCTGGCCATTGCGCCAATCATCTTTGTTTCGCGCTGGAAAACGCCAGCACTTCACGCACATTATTCAGTGCGGATCTTGTCATGTCCTGGTCCACTAGCGTGGTCAGCCCGCCAGATGGCGATATGGCGGCCTATATGAATTCCCTTGCCACGCTCCAGTCGCGTGATGATGAGCTTTATCTGCCCGGCCATGGCCCGCCTTTGCCCAACCCGCAGCCCTTCGTTGCCGCGCTGGCGGCGCATCGGCGGGAGAGAGAGGCGCGGGTTCTGGAAGAACTCCACCGCGCCGGGCGCGCAAGTGCTGAGGCTTTGGTGCCGCCGGTTTATGGTGCGGCGCTCGATCCAAGGCTGATCCCGGCGGCGGCGCGCAGCCTGACCGCGCATTTGATCAAGCTTGCGGCCGAAGGTTCGGCGCGCCAGGAAGCAGGGGTATGGATGGTGTCATGACGCTACGACGTGGAATCTTCTTTCTGCCCTTGGCCGCGCTGATTGGCTGCGGGCCGCCTGATTACACGCCGGTGCGCGATTGGGCCGGCGTTGCGGGTCACCTTGCCGTTTATCCGGAAGTGGTCACAAGGCCGGGCGCGGCGCAGGTCGTCTCACCTTCTGCCGATGCCATTAACGGGATGCAGCAGGCACTGGCCACCTATCTGCAAGCGCTGGATACACTCGCGGCTGATGGGCTTTTGATGATCCGCGAAGACCCCTTGGCCGCTTATGCGCCGCGCGTTGCGCCCACCAGCCCGAAAGGCGCTGAGGCGATCCAGACGCTTGGTGCATTGCTGCGTGATCGCGGGCGTTCCTTGGCGCGCGCGCCGCAATTGCGCGCCACCATCCGGGATGCGGATGCGCCCGTGCAAGCGCTGATTGCCGCCATGCAGGAAGCCATTACCACACTTGAACCGGCTGAGACAGCCGCAGCAGATCAGGCGCGTGCGCGCTATCAGCGCCTACTTCGCGAAGCGCGCGATGAACCAAGCCGGCAAATCCTGCGCGACCTGGCTGCGCTTTATGAGGCTGCCTTCGCCAATCGCGCCGCCGCAATTAAGAATTACCAGACGGTGCTGGCCGATATCGCCCGCGGTCATGCGCTGTTGAAGGAACGCGCCTCTCACCTGACTCAGGAAGAAACCGCGCGCCAAATCCGCGCTGCCGAGGCTGAACTGCGCCGCGCCGGGGCGCGCCTGCCGCGCGACGGGCTTGGCATTGCCGTGCCGGTGATGGCCGCGCCACGCTGAAACAATACGTTCTGCGCGCCGGGGGGGGTGACAAGCCGCCCCGGCGCTGCTTCCATCCCGCCACCAAAATCGAGGAGGATAAACGCCGCTTATGAGTACCAATGGCAAGGGCTATATCGTGGGCGCCTTTGAGCACCCGACCCGCAAGGCCGACAATACATCCGTGGCCCAGCTGCATGCCGAAGTCGCCTATGGCGCGCTGCAGGATGCAGGGATTTCCAAGGATGATGTGGACGGGTTTTTCTGTACCGGCGCCGCGCCGGGGCTTGGGCCCCTTAATATGGCGGATTATCTGGGGCTGACGAAACTCAAGCACCTCGATTCCACCGATATGGGTGGTTGTTCTTACGTGATGCATGTCGGCCATGCGGTGGAAGCGATTGCGCTCGGCAAATGCAATATCGCGCTGATCACGCTGGCTGGGCGCCCGCGCGCTGAGGCGATGGCCACCGGCACCGCACCGCGTTCCTGGGGCGTGAATGTGCCGGATGATCCGTTTGAAATCGTCTATGGCCGCACCGTTGCGAATGCCTATGCCCTGTGCGCCATGCGCCACATGTATGAATACGGCACCACTTCCGAACAGCTTGCTTGGATCAAGGTGGCGGCTTCGCATCACGCGCAGCACAACCCGCACGCCATGTTGCCCAAGGTGGTGACGGTGGAAGATGTGGTGAATTCTCCCCTAGTGTCAGACCCGCTGCACCGGCTGGATTGCTGCGTCATTTCCGATGGCGGCGGCGCGCTGATTGTGACCAGGCCTGAAATCGCCAAATCGCTGAAGCGGCCTTTGGTGAAGGTGAAGGGCCATGGCGAAGCGACCAAGAACCAGAATGCCGGCTATACGGATTTGACCTATTCCGGCGCTGTTTGGTCCGGGCCGCGCGCCTTTGAAGAAGCTGGCGTGACGCCCAAGGATATTCAATACGCTTCCATCTATGATAGCTTCACCATCACGGTGCTGATCCAGTTGGAAGATCTTGGCTTCTGCAAAAAGGGTGAAGGCGGAAAGTTCGTGGCCGATGGCAACCTGATTTCCGGCGTGGGCAAGCTGCCCTTCAACACGGATGGCGGCGGGCTTTGCAACAACCACCCGGCCAATCGCGGCGGCATGACCAAGGTGATCGAAGCCGTGCGGCAGTTGCGGCATGAAGCGCACCCCAAGGTGCAGGTGCCTGGCTGCACGCTAGCATTGGCGCATGGCACGGGCGGCTTGCTTGGCACACGCCATGGCAGCGCCACTGTCATTCTGGAAAGGGAGTAAGCAATATGGCCACCATGGCATTCAACAGGGCCCTGCCGGAAATCAAGACAGACCCGACCAATCAGCCCTTCTTTGATGGCGCGCGCGCCGGCAAGCTGCTGATCGGCAAGTGCAATGATACCGGCAAGTTCTTCTGGTATCCGCGCGGCTGTTCGCCCTTCACGCTGTCCAACAATATTGAATTGGTGGAAGCCAAGGGCACCGGCAGCATCTATACCTTCACGGTGATGCGCACCAAGGAACCCTATTGCGTCGCTTACGTGGAATTGGATGAAGGTATCCGCGTTTTCACCAATATCGTGGATTGCGATCTGGATAGCCTGAAGATCGGCCAGAAGGTGAAGCTGGTCTTCAAGCCAACCCAGGGTGATGGGCCGCCGGCCTTTATGTTCACCCCGGCCTGATTGGAGTCATTTTTTAGTAACGGGCGTCCCGCTTACAGCATACCTGCCAGGCATTAGCTCAGCAGGTAGCGGCGGCTCGGTTTCTTGGTATTGCGTTTCGGTGCCGATAACTGGATCGCATGCCGGTTGATGCGCACGTTTTGTCGGTGCTGGAGCCTCTCGCGGGGCGGGCGTAGCCCGACCGGGATGAGGCCGCGGCACCGGCGTTCGCGCCCCCAGGCTCGAATGCCGCCGTCGGGCGTTGTCGAAATCTAGATACCGGCCCAGCAAAGCGCGCGCATCGCTCACGCTTTCATAGAGCGTGTTGCGTTCACATGGGTTCACGCAACACGCTCTACATTGGTGTTTTTCGAGCATTTTCACACGTTCAGATGATTCCATCTGAACGTGATCTGCTCTTGGGCCCGCAGATACACATCCTCGTATTTCATTGAACGCCACAGCCGCTCGACGAACAAGTTGTCACGCCAGGCGCCGCGCCCATCCATGCTGATCGCCATCTTCTGCTTTTGCTTCCGCTGGCTCTGGTGATAATCCAATCATAAAGCCGATGAACATTGGTGGCCTGCGGCATGCGGCGTCCGAAAGCCCCACTTGCCCAATTCACGCAGGCAAGCTTTTAGCTTGACAGGTTTTCCGCTTCCTAAGCCACCTGCGCTTGATGCAGGTTACTTGTGGTGGCAGGCAACAGCGCCACCCCCATCAACAGGTTCTAAACTCGGCCTGTCTTGCCTACACAAATCCGTTGCCTTCAGGCAGCGTGGATGAAAGGCACACCCGGCAGGTGGCGATAGCGGGGATGGCAATTCCCCACGAATAGGCTTGAAGGTCACGCCGATATTTCCATCAAGCGAAAGCTTGGGCACGCCATCAAGCAAAGCCTGAGTGTAAGGATGCTGCGGCGCTGAATAGAGTTGCGCCGCATCGCTTAGCTCCACGATACGCCCCAAATACATCACCGCGACCCGATCACTGACATGGCGCACCACAGAAAGATCATGGCTGATAAAGATGCTTGTCAGGCCGAATTCCTGCCGCAAATCCAGAAACAGGTTCAGGATTTGGGCTTGGATGGAAACATCAAGTGACGCCACGGGTTCATCGCAAATCAGTACCTCAGGCCGCATGGCCAAGGCGCGGGCGATGGCGATGCGTTGGCGTTGGCCGCCGGAAAACTGATGCGGAAAACGCGTCGCATAAGCAGGGTCCAGCCCAACTTTGGCCAACCATTCTTCAGCGAAATGTGCAGCTTCACGACGCTGAATAAGGCCATGGGTGAGGGGGCCTTCCGTGATTGTCTCACCCACACGGCGCCGCGGATTGAGTGACGCGAAAGGGTCTTGAAAGACAGTCTGAATGCGGGTCGTGGTCTTTCGCCCAGCCAGCATGGGGGGCGCGCCATTCAGTCGGATTTCGCCTTCGCTCGGCTCAAGAATACCCGCCAGGATCCGGCCAAGGGTTGATTTTCCACAGCCGGATTCACCAACTAAGCCAAGCGTCTCTCCGCGTTGCACGCTAAGCGTCACATTTGTCACGGCCATCACCGGGCGACGATCCAGCCTCGCGCCGAACAGGGTGGCGATGCGATCGCCCAGCGTGACATGCGGGCTGAATCGGCGGGAGACATTATCCGCACTCAGGATCTCAGTCATGGGGCTACCGACAGCGGATGATGGCAAAAGGCGCCGTGGCGCTGATCGCCGACACGCGGCGGTTCTGACCGGCAAAGATCGGTCGCATGAGAACAGCGTGGTGCAAAAGGACAACCAGGCGGCACATTCAAGGGTGAGGGCGTACTGCCTGGAATTTGTGTGAGCTTTTGCCCGGGCGCGGCCAATGCCGGCAGGCTATCAAGCAGACCACGTGTGTAAGGATGCAAGGGCGCGCGTAAGACATCGCTGACTGAGCCATATTCAACGATACGGCCGAGGTAGAGCACAATCACGCGATCAGCCAAGGATGACACAATGGCCAGATCATGGCTGATCCAAATCAGCGCCGTGCCACTTTCCTGCGCGAGTGTCTTCATCTCAGCCAGAATTTGCGCCTGGATAGAAACATCCAGCGCCGTGGTCGGCTCATCCGCGATGATCAATTCCGGTTCATGCAGCAGCGCAATGGCAATGGCCACACGTTGGCGCATACCGCCGGAAAATTCATGCGGATAGGCATTCAAGCGCGCTGCCGCATCTGGAATGCCAACCCGTACGAGGCTGCGTGCCGCAAGGGCCAGTGCGGCACCCTCTCCACCGCCTCCATGTGCCTGAACGGCCATGGCCATCTGCTGACCAATGGTGAGCACGGGATTCAACGTTGCTGCTGGGTCCTGGAAAATCATGGCAATCCGCTTGCCGCGCAGTTTGCGCATTTCGGCTTGCCGCAGCCCAACCAGTTCCTGCCCGCGAAACATTACGGAACCACCGGCGATGCGCCCGGGTGCATCCAAAAGACCAATCAGCGAAAAGCCGGTGACCGATTTGCCGGAACCGCTTTCACCGACAAGGCCAAGTATTTCGCCCCGTTCAAGCGTGAAGGATATGCCATCCACCGCCTTGATCGTACCGGCGCGGGTTTCAAAATGCGTGCGCAGATCGCGCACCTGAAGCAGTGCAGCCGTCATCGGCGCAGCCTCGGATTGAATTGATCTCGCAATTGATCGCCCACGATATTGATGGCGACAATCAGCAGGATCAGCGCAATTCCGGGATAGACCGAAATCCAGGTTCGCCCGCTCATCATATATTGAAATCCATTGGCGATCAGCATGCCGAGCGAAGGCTCTGTCGGCGGCAGGCCAAGGCCAAGAAAAGAAAGTGTCGCTTCCAACGAAATCGCATTGGCAATCTGCACCGTGCCAACAACAATCAAGGGCGGCATGCAATTTGGCAGCAAATGCCGGAGCACAATGCTGCGCCCCGGCAGCGGCGTGGCGCGCGCGGCTTCGATATAATCCTTCTGCCGTTCCGCCGTTGCGGCGCCATAGGCCGTGCGGGCAAAATAGGCATATTGCGCGGTGACCAAGGCGATGATCAGCGGCACCCTGCCTTGACCCAGCACCGCAACCAGTACCAGCGCGAGCAGAATGGCAGGAAAGGACAATTGAAGATCAACAAGCCGCATGATCCCCTGTTCGATCTTGCCGCCGATATTGGCCGCCATAATGCCAAGACTAGTGCCTAGGCCAAAGGCAACCGCACCAGCCGCAACCCCCATCTGCAAGGAAATGCGAAGACCATAGAGAATGGCCGAGAATAAATCTCGCCCCTGTGCATCCGTCCCGAGCCAATGCACATAGCCACCAGAACCAACAAAGCCCGGCGGACGCCGCGCATCCCGCAAATTGAGATTGGCAAGATCATAAGGGTCTTGCGGCGTAATCAGCGGTGCGGCAAGCGCCGCCGCTACAATCAGCACCACCACTGCAAGGGCCAATGTGGCGATCCAGTTTTCCCGATATTCTCGCCAAAACTGCGCCATCACACACGCCTTCCCCGCCTGAGGCGCGGATCCAACACGGCATAGGTCAGGTCAACCACCAGATTGATGGTGACAAACAGAAACGCCACCAGGATCAGATAACCGACCATGACCGGCCGATCGAGCGAGGTGATCGAATCAATGATCAACTTGCCCACCCCTGGCCAGGAAAAAATCGTCTCCGTCACCACGGCAAAAGCAAGCGTGGAGCCAAATTCAAGACCGAAGACGGTCACCAAGGGAATGGAAATCAGGCGTAGCACATGCCGCCGCAGAATAGTGAAATCCGTGAGCCCCGCCGCGCGGGCGAATTTCACCGTATCTGACAGCATGATCTCACGCGTGCCAGCGCGCGACAGACGGATCAGCATGGCAAGCTTGAACAGGCTGAGATTGAGCGCCGGCAGCGCCATGAAGCGTAGCCCTTCCCAGGTGAGGAATGACCACCCGACGCCAAAGACTTCGACCGTCGGCCCGCGATCCCCGGCGGGTAGCCAGTCAAGATTGACCGCGAAGGTCAGGATAAGGATCAGGCCTACCCAGAAGGTCGGCACCGAAAATCCCAAAACGGATGCCGCCATGATGGCCTTGGAGACAGGGCTTTCCGGCCGATAGCCAGCATAAATGCCAAGTGGGATGCCGATGAAGGCACCGATCAGCACGGACGTTAGCGCCAATTCCAATGTTGCCGGCAGACGGCTCAGCACCAAGTGCAGCACCGGGATATTCAGCACAAAGCTCCGCCCCAGATCGCCCTGCAACAGCCGGCCCAGAAAGGCCAGATATTGCCGCCAAAGTGGCTGATCTAGGCCGTAATGGCGAATGGTGGCTTCCCGAATATCCTGGGTCGCATCCGGGGAAATCAGCACGTCAATCGGATTTCCAATGGCATAGACGCCAAGGAAGACAAGCGCCGACATGGCCAGCATGACGAAAGCAGACTGAATGAGGCGCTGAATGATATACCCGAGCATTAGAAGCGATTATCTGGCATTTGACAGCAAGCGCAAGCTCTTCCTAGCATCCTGATGACAGAAGGCTGATGGGAGAATTGGACATGCGTTGGAATTACCGCCGCTTTGTTTTGGCGACAGTCGGCATGGCCTGCATGGCCGGTGTGGCTTCTGCTCAGACCCTCACCATGGGCGTGATTGCGGGGCCGGAGAGCATTGACCCGCATTTCACCGCAACAGGCACCCATTCCGAAGCGCTGAAGCATGTTTTTGATACGCTGACGCATTCAGGCGATAATCTGCAGATCGAACCAGGCCTTGCGGAATCCTGGCGCATCGTGGACCCGAATACCTGGGAATTTCGCCTGCGCCGCGGTGTGAAGTTCCATGATGGGTCAGACATGACCGCGGAGGATGTTGCTGCTTCCATCAGGCGCATGCAGCAATTGTCGGGGCCGAATCCAACCCGGATCTACGTGCGCCGCGTGCAGGAAATCCGCATCATTGATCCGCACACCATCCAGATTGTCACTGATGGCCCGGCACCGACGCTGCCCAATGATTTCATCCGGCTTTTCATCACCTCTGCCCGCGCTACCGCCGGCCTGACGCCGGAAAACGCCAATGAGGTCTTCAATAGCGGTCGCGCGGCGATCGGCACCGGGCCTTATCGGTTTTCATCCTGGACCCCGCGTGAGCAATTCGCGGTGGAACGCAGCGATAATTACTGGGGCAGCCGTCCCGCCTGGGGCCGCGTGGTGCGGCGTGAAATCTCCAACCCCGCCGCGCGCGTGGCGCAGCTTCGCACCGGCCAGGTTGATATGATTGTGCGTGTGCCGGCCGCCGATGTCTCAACCCTGGAACGCGACCGCAACATCAATGTGCTGAAGGCAGAGACAGTCTATGTCTTCAACTTGGCGCTCGATCAACGTGAGCCAACGCCACAAGTCACCGCCCGCGATGGGTCGCGCCTGGCCGCGAACCCTTATCGCGATGCGCGTGTGCGGGAGGCGATTGACCTTGCCATTGACCGACGCGCGCTCGCGGAAATTGCCATGGAAGGGCTTGGGTCGCCGGTCAGCCAGATGGTCACGCCGGGTATCTTTGGCTTCAATCCGGCGCTGACCATCCCGGCCACCAATATCAACCGCGCGCGGCAGCTTTTGACCGAAGCGGGCTATCCGAATGGCTTTCGCATGGTGCTGAATTTCACCAATAACCGCCTGCCTGGTGATGCCGGTGTTGGCGCGGCGATGACGCAAATGCTGGCGCGCATTGGCCTTGAAGTGCAGGCGGCGGGCCAGCCGGCGGCGGTGATCTTCCCGGCCCGCGCGCGGGGTGAGCTTTCCAATATCATGGCCGGTTGGGGCACCCTAACCGGTGAGGCGAATTACTATTACGCCGCCAATGCACATTCCAATAACGCTCAGCTTCGCCTTGGTGCCTTCAATTGGCTTGGCTTTTCCGATCCAGAAATTGATCGGCTTATCCAGGCCGCCAATGTGGAGTTGGATGACAAGAAGCGCGAAGCCCTGCTGCAACAGGTTGGCGCGCTTTGGAATGAAAAGCGCGTTGTCATTCCCCTGGCCGCGGTGGCTTCCGCCTGGGCCATGCGGCGTGATCGCGTAACACTCCGTGTTGGCCGCAGTGATGAGGAAACCTATGCCTGGGATATAAGCCCAGTCAGTCGCTAAGCGCGAAGCTCCGGATCATGCGCATCGCGGATATGAATTGGATGCAGGTGGAAGCCTACCTCCGCCATGATGATCGCTGCGTCTTGCCCTTTGGCAGTACGGAGCAGCATGCTCAGCTTTCACTTTGTGTGGACGCGATCTTGGCCGAGAAAGTGGCTGTGGAGGCAGCGGAGCCTTTCGGCATTCCAGTCTATCCCGCCATGCCTTTTGGTCTTGCGCCCTATTTCGCTGCCTTCCCGGGTAGTATTTCGCTCAAAGTGGAAACCCTTCTGGCGGTGGCGCGTGACTTGATTGAAAGCGTGGCGCGTGCAGGCTTTCGCCGCATTCTGATTGTCAATGGCCATGGCGGGAATGCGCCTGTGGGCGCGTTGGCCTTGCAGATGATGACAGAAAATCCTGCGCTTTCGATCAAATTCCATAATTGGTATAATCAGCCACGGACTTGGGACACTGCCATGGCCATTGACCGTTCCGGCAGCCATGGCAATTGGATGGAAAACTTCCCCTGGACGCGGCTCGCCAATGCGCCATCGCCTTCTGGTTCCAAGCCCGGGGTAGATACGGCGCTGATGAAGGCAAGCCCGCCTGCCAAGGTACGCAACATGCTGGGCGACGGTTCCTTCGGCGGTGAATGGCGCAAGCCCGATGAGGATATGCTGCGGCTTTGGCAAGCGGGCGTCGCGGAAACCCGCACCGCGTTGGAGGGGCCATGGCCGACCCGATAGTCATTTGGGGCGCCGGCGCGATTGGCGGCACGCTTGGCGCGCATCTGGCGCGTGCGGGGTATGAGGTGCTGCTGGTGGACACCGTGGCCGAGCATGTTGAGGCCTGTCGCACCAAGGGCTTGACCATTTCCGGCCCGGTTACCGAATTCACGCAAATCATTCCCGCTGTCACGCCGGCTGAACTCACGGGCCGCTATTCGCGCATCGTGCTCGCGGTCAAGGCACAGGCCACCAAAGCCGCTTTGCCCATTTTGGTGCCACATCTTGCGCCGGATGGTTTTGTCTTTTCTGCGCAGAATGGCTTGAATGAATTGGAAATCGCCGAAGCCGTCGGGGCCGAACGCACCATGGGCTGCTTTGTCAATTTCGGTGCGGATTGGCATGCGCCGGGGCAGATTCTTTTTGGTAATCGCGGCGCATTTGTGGTGGGTGAGATTGATGGGACCATCCGCGACCGCACCCGCGCGATGCATGCAATCTGCCAAGCCTTCGAACCGGATGCGATTTTAACCACCGATATCTGGTCCTATCTGTGGGGTAAGATGGCCTATGGCGCCATGCTATTCGCCACCGCGCTGAACCATGATTCCATGAGTGAGAATTTCGCCGATACGCGCCGCATGCCCGTTTGGCTCGCTTTGGGGCGAGAAGTTGCGGCAATCGCGCTTGCCCGCGGTGTGACACCGCGCGGCTTCGGGTCCTTTGACCCCATGGCCTTTGCGCCGGGGCGCGCTGATGCGGATGGGATCAAGGTGGTTGAATGGCTGCGCGATTACACCGCCGTTGGCGCCAAGACGCATTCCGGCATATGGCGTGACCTGGCCGTGCGCAAACGCAAGACCGAAGCTGAGGCGCAGTTGATGATCATGCCGAAACTAGCCGCACAACAGGGCATCGCGACACCGGCGCTGACTGCTTTGGGTGGCCTGATCAAGGATATTGAAGAAGGCCGCAGGGAACAGTCGCCGGAAAGTTTCAACGCCCTACTGGATGCCATTGCTTGACTGACGCTGTCCTGGAAAGGCTGCTCGCTGAACGGGCGCAGTTCATTGCCCGGCTTGCGGAACTTGTTGCTTGCCCCTCGGTTTCAACCGATCCGGCCTATGCGGATGGCATGGCAGCGGCGCGGCGCTGGCTGATCGCGCGCTTGACTGCGCTTGGCTTTCAGGATGCGCAGGAAATTGCCGCGGGTGGGCATCCGGCTGTCACCGCGCGCTGGCATGGCGCGGGACCTGATGCGCCCGTCTTACTGGTGTATGGCCACTATGATGTGCAGCCGCCCGATCCCGTGGATGGCTGGGCCTCTCCGCCTTTTCAGCTGACGGCGCGTGATGGTCGGCTTTATGCGCGTGGGATTTCGGATGATAAGGGACCGTTCCTTTTGGCGGTTGAAACGCTCGGCGCTTTTCTGGCCGTTGAAGGCAGGCTGCCCGTCAACGTGACGCTGCTGCTGGAAGGTGAGGAGGAATGCGGTTCAGCGACGCTCGGCGCGTTGCTGTCGCGCCATGGGGCTTTGCTTGCCGCAGATGCGGTACTTTCCGCCGATGGCGCGCGCTGGCGGGCGGATTTACCTACAATGACGGTGGGCACGCGCGGCAATACCGGCATGGAAATCACGCTCCGTAGCGCGGCCAAGGATCTGCATTCCGGCCGTTATGGCGGCGTGGCACCCAATGCGCTGCATGCCATGGCAAGCCTGATCGCAACCTTGCATGATGCGGATGGGCAGGTTGCGGTGGAAGGCTTTTGGGCCGGCGCCAGCGCAGCTTCACCCGAACAACGTTTGGAATTGGCGCGTATTCCCTTCGATGTGGCGCAGCACGACGCTTCCATCGGGATCGCGCTGAGCCATCTTGCGCCGGCGGATTTCCTGGAACGGCTTTGGCTGCGCCCGACGCTTGATGTGAATGGCATGTGGGGCGGCTATACCGGTGCGGGTGGCAAGACCGTCATTCCCGCCCTTGCCCATGCGAAAATTTCCATGCGCCTTGTGCCCGGCCAAGACCCGGCGCTTGCGCGTGAAGCCGTGGCCCAACATCTGCGCACCCATTGCCCCAAGGGCGCTGAGCTTTCCATCACCAATACGCGCGATGGCACTTATGCCTATTCGCTGCCGGCTTCGCATCCCTTGTTGCGGGCGGCAGAGGCCGCGCTGGAACGCACCACTGGGCGGAAGCCGCTGCGCGTTCGCATGGGGGCCACGCTGCCGCTTGCTGATATCGCACGCAATGTCGCGGGCATTGATACCGTGATGTTTTCCTTCGCGACCGCCGATGAGGATTTTCACGCCCCCAATGAGAACTGGCGCGAATCCTCCATCGCCGAGGGCTTTGCCGCCTGGGTTGCGCTGATGCGTGAATTGAATGGTGTGACGCGCGCCGCTTTTTCCCCTGCCAGCTAAGGAACCCTCCCATGGATATCCGCTTTGACAAGGTCACCGTCGCTGTCACGGGTGCCGGGCATGGTTTTGGCCAGGCCATTGCGCGCGCCTTTGCAGCCCTAGGTGCGCGGGTCTTCGCCTGCGATATTTCAGCCGCTGAATTGACTGAGACGGCCAAAGCGCCAGGCACCATCACCGCCGATGCGTTTGATTTAACCGCGAAGGGCGCAGCCGCCGGCTGGATCAAGCGCATTGAAGATGCCACTGGCGGTCCCATCGAAATCCTAATTTCCAATGCCGGCGGCGTACGCGGCCAAGTGATGCGCCCAATCGAGGAAGTGAGCGATGAGGATTGGCACGCCATCATCGACATCAACTTGCATGCTGCCTTTGCGCTGGCGCGTGCCTCCGCGCCCGGCATGAAGAAAGCGAAGAAGGGGCGCATCGTCACCATCAGTTCCGGCGCGGGCTTGAAGGCAAGCCTGACCGGCATTCAGGCTTATGGCTCTGGCAAGCATGGCCTGGTTGGGCTTACGCGGCAGCTGGCACGCGAATTCGGGCCTTACGGCATTACGGTGAATTCTGTGGCGCCGGGCTTCGTGCTTTCCAACCCATCAAGCATCAAGCAATTCGAAAGCTATGGTGATGAAGGTCAGAAGGCGCTGATCGGTCGGCTTGCCATGCGCCGTCTTGGGTCGGTCGAGGATATTGCCAATGCCGTGCTGTTTTTTTCCAGCCCCTATGCCGGCTGGGTGACCGGGCAGGTGCTACCGGTTGATGGCGGCAATGCGTAATGGGTGGTGACCCCGCTTATGTTCAGCATTCAAAAACAGTGGGGCTGGTTTGAACTGCCAAATTGGCGTGGCTATCGAAAGTGACTCACCAATCATCTGCCGTCATAAACCTGCGCAATGCATCAGGCGTTGAATCGCGCTACAGAAAACGCGGGATCAGGCTGCTGCAATCCCAACACCGCATCTGCCGTCATGCGCCCGGCAATGGGCCCGAGCGTATAGCCATTGGATGTCACTGCCGCGAAGAAGCCTGGCATGCCGGGCGCTTCACCCAATATCGGCGCGCGATCAATATGCACATTCATCCCGGTCCAACTGCGGAGCACATGCAAGCCCTCCACCGCCGGCACAACATGCCCCGCGATCCAGAGATTCCCTTGAATATTATTCCGAAGATTGCGCGTGGCCCCCGTGGCGGGATCATGCGCGCCGGGCCAGCCGCCACCGATCAGCAAATGCCCGTGCGGGCCTTGTTTCAGCGAAAGGTGCCGCCCGGCATGGGCCACCAGATGCGGGATGATGGGCGCCATGGCCTCGGTCGCGATTACCTGCTGCACCAGGCCACCCACTGGCAGCTTCACGCCCGCGAGTGCGGCGATATGGCCAGACCAGGGGCCGGCGGCGACCACCACGCGCCCGGCACGAATTGGCCCCTGCGCGGTGCTTACCAAGTAGCCAATGCCTGCACGCGCGATCGCCTGCACTTCCAGGCCGCTTTCCATGCGCGCTCCGGCGCGCTTGGCCAGGCGCAATAGCGCCGCCGTGCCGCGCAAAGGATCAATCTGGCCCTCAGCGGGGCAGAAGGCCGCGCCGGCAAAGCGATGCGCCAGATAAGGCGCCAGATCGCGCAATTCATTCGCGCCAATCACATGGTTTTCGATGCCGGCACTGCGTTCCACGGCAATCTTGCCGCGCAGCCAGGCCAATTCCTCGGGCGTTTCCGCCAGCATCAGCCCGCCTTCGGTGCGAATGCCGCAAGCCTCGCCCGCATCCCGCGCAATCTCTCGCCACAAGGCGATGGAACGTGGCCCAAGCGGTAGGGTCGCCACCGCCGGGCCAGCGGTGCCAAGCGCCTCAGCCTTGTCGCCAAAATCATAGGAGAGAAGCTGCACATGCAGGCTGCCCGCATTGGCGGTGCTGGCGGCAAGGCCGGGTTCGCCACGTTCCGCCACCAGCACATCCACGCCCTCACGCGCCAGATAAAGCGCGGTGGAAAGCCCGACAACGCCACCACCAATCACCAACACATCGCATTGCCGCGCGATTTGCGGCGCGGTGGCGGCGCCGGTTTTCCAGGTGATGGGCGCGGGTGCGGTAATCACCGGCGTTTCGCCCCATTCCGGCACTTCAAGTCGTAACAAGGCTGCCGGGATGGGTTTGATCGGCGTACGCGGCGCGGCGAAATCCGCTTCCTGCGCAGCAACGCCCACCATTCGCGCCAAAGTCGCGCCACACATGCGCCCCTGGCAGCGCCCCATACCGGCGCGCGTTTCCTTCTTGATGGCAGGCAGCGAAGCGGCGCCACCGCTGATGGCCGCACGGATTTCTCCTGCGCACACTTCCTCACACCGGCAGAGGATGGTTTCATCCGCGATACGTGCCGGGTCGAAAGCTGGCGCGGCGTAAATGCGCCATAAAGCGCGCTGAAATGCCTCGGCTTGCGCCAGCGCATCGCGCGTTGTCGCATCATCGCCCACGCCAAAGCCAAGATCACGCGCTGCCGCCAAGCCGGCCAGGCGCCCGCGCGCCAAGGCAACCCGCGCGCCGCCAATCGCCGCGCCATCACCAATGGCGAAAACCTCGGCGATATTGCTGCGTCCGACTGCATCAGTCACGGTTTCCAACCGCCCCAAGCCGGCGCCTGGACCATCGGCTGCGAAGCGCTGCGTGCAGCCCAAGGCGCGCGCCAACCCGGTTTCCGATTGAAAGCCAAGATTGAGCGCGGCAACGCCGGCAGCGATTCGTTTTTCTCCTTGCGGTGTGCTGATGCGAAGCGCCTCGAAGCCCGTGCTACCTTCACACGCGATGATCTCGCTGCCCCAGTAGAGCGGCACGCCAGCGCGCTTCAGTATCGCCAGATAGCGCAGCCCATCCCAGGCGAGATCAGGCGCGGCGCGCATCAGCCGCAGCATATCGCGCCAGGCGCCAAGCCCCGGCGCTGGGGCCGCTTCCACCACTGCGGCAACACGCACGCCGCCAGCCAGCAATTCACACGCAAGTTGCAGATTGAGCGGCCCGCTGCCTGCAATCACTGCGCTCTCGGCCGGGCTCACGCGTTGCGCGCGTGCAAGCGTTTGCAGCGCGCCGGTCGTCATCACACCCGGCAGAGTCCAGCCCGGCACCGGCACCGGGCGTTCATGCGCCCCGGGGGCCAGGATCAGCCGACGCGGGCGGAAAGTAATGGCGGCACCTTCGACAAGTGCCGCAATTTCATCCGGCGCAAAGCCGCCCCAAACCGTAGCACCGTAATGGAAGCGAATCCCTGCTTCCCGCGCGCGGGCAAAAAGCGCGCTGCCCTGGCGAAATTGCGCATCCGGCGCGGCGTGGTTGTGGCTGGTGGCGAGCGGCTTCAAATATTGCCCGCCGGGTGCCTCCCGTTCATCCAGCACCACCACCTGGGCGCCCGCTTCGGCAGCGGCGATGGCGGCGGAAAGCCCGGCGGGCCCGGCGCCAACCACCAGAATATCGCAGGGCTGTTCGGCAATATCGGTGGGGGCGCTGCCAAGCGGCGCGGGCTCGCCCGGGAAGGCGCTTTCTATCGCCATGCCATCGGCAACCTTCACCATGCAGGCGCGCTGGCCGGCCTTGCCATCCACCGTGACCACGCAATCAAAACAGGCGCCCATGCCGCACCAAAGCCCGCGCTTCGTGCCCTTGGGCGTTTCGCGCAGCGCCAGAATGCCGGCAGCCGAAAGCGCTGCGGCAATGCTCTCGCCCGGCAGGGCGTCCACCGGCGCGCCGTTGAAGCTGATCCGGATAGGCTCCGTCGCCGGGGTGATATGTGGGTGATGCAGCCGCATGCTCTTGCCGTTTGCGCCAAAACCGGCTCCCATCATCGCACGCGGTGCGTCCGCGTCCACCCCCGGGAGCTTCCCTCATGGCCCGTGAGCCTTTTCGCGGCACCTACACGGTGCTGATCACGCCCTTTACCGCCGATGGCACGGCGGTGGATTACAAGGCGCTGGAACGCCTGGTGGAATACCAGATCACCGAAGGGGTGAGGGGCCTTATCCCGCTGGGCTCCACCGGCGAATTCCTCTCGGTTTCGCGCGAAGAACGCCAGGGCATTGTCGAGACCGTGATCCGCGCCGCGTGTGGCCGCGTGCCGGTCCTGATCGGCACGGGGGCGGAAGATACGCGCGAAGTGGTGGCGCTTTCACGGGAAGCGGAGTCTCAGGGCGCAGATGGTGTCATGATCATCCCGCCCTTCTATTCCGTGCCGACGGAAGATGAGCTGTTTCACCATTACAAAACCGTCGCGGATGCGATTGGCATTCCGATCATGGTCTATAACAACCCAGCTACATCCAATGTGGATATGCTGCCGGCGACACTCGCCCGGATTTCAACCATCCCGAATTGCCGCTACGTCAAGGAAAGCACGCTGGAAGTGACGCGTGTGCGCGACATCATCGCCCTTTGCGGTGACCGGATGGAGGTTTTTGCGGGCGTGCTGGGCTATGAAAGTGCCTGGCTTGGCGCCATTGGCTGGGTGGCGGTGTGCAGCAATTTGGCGCCGCGGCTTTCTTCGGAAATGTTCGATGCGGCGGCGTTTGAGGCGGATCGGCCCAAGGCGCTTGGCTTGTACAAACAATTGGCGCCCTTGCTGCCTTGGGTGGGTGGGCCGCGTTATGTTTCCGGCACCAAGGCGGGCTTCAAGCTGATGGGCATGGATATGGGCCCGCCCCGTCCGCCGCGCCTGCCTTTGCCTGCGCAGGATGTGCCGGCCTTGGCGCAGGTATTGCAGGGCATTGGATTGATGAATCGCGCCGCCAATGCGGCCGAATAGAATTTAGAGGGAGGATTGCATCCATGGATCGTCGCCATTTTCTTGCCGCTGGGGCTTCGCTGCTTGCGGCGCCCGCCTTGGCCCAGGCACCAGCCTGCACGCAAACCGTACCCAATGCGGAATTGGTGAAGCCCGGCACGCTGACGCTTTCGGTCAACCCCACCTTACCGCCCATGCAATTTGTCGATGGCCAGGGCGTGTTGCGCGGCATGCGGGTGGATCTGGGCAATGAAATTGCGCGCCGACTTTGCCTGACGGCTGAGCATGTGCGCATTGAATTTGCAGCCATGATTCCGGGTATGGCGGCACGCCGCTGGGATATGATCAATACCGGCATGTTCTATACGGAAGAACGCCAGAAGCTAATGTGGCTGGTGCGCTATGAACAGCAAGCCATCAGCGTTTCCGTGGCGCGCGGCAATCCCCGCAATATCACCAAGCTGGAAGATCTGGCTGGGCTGCGCGTGGGTGTGGAACAGGGTGGTTTTGAATTCCGCCGCACCACGGATATGTCAAATGACCTGGCCGGCAAAGGGCTGCGGCCGCTGACGATCCGCGCCTTTGATAATTTCGCTGTATCTTTCCAGGCGCTGCGCGCCGGGCAGCTTGATGCCGCGATTTCCATCGATAGTACGGGCAAGGAATATGATGATCGCGGTGAATTCACCCGCGCGATTTCCGGGCTTTACGGCACGCCGATCAATTTCGGTTTCCGTTCGCGCGTACTGGCCCAGGCGGTGGCGGATGCGCTGACGGCGATGAAGGCGGATGGGTCCTTCCAGGCGCTGCTCGATAAATTTGGCGTCACCGCCTATAACGGCCCCTTCGAAGTGGTGGGACCGTCCTGATCCACTTATTTTCTGAAGCCGCAGCGCTTGCCGGGTTGGATGTGACACAGCATCCAGCCTTGCCGCGCCGTTTGGCTCAATAGGTCCGCTAAAGCCATGCAAATCTGGCGCTGGGATGGGTTTTTCGATTCCCTCCTCAATCCGTATTTGCTTGAAGGCGCGATCATTTCGATCTGCCTGACTATCGGATCGCTTGTGATCGGCTTACTGATCGGCATTGGCATCGCCTTAATGCGGCTTTCCGGCAAGCGGGCATTGTCTTCCATCGCCGCTTTCTATTGCTGGTTCTTTCGCGGCACGCCGCTGCTGGTGCAATTGCTGATCATCTATACGGGCCTACCGCTGATTGGACTGCGCTTCGATGTTTGGGAAGCCGCATTGGTCGGCATTTCACTGAATGAAGGCGCCTATTTGAGTGAGATTGTGCGCGCGGGAATTCTTTCTGTTGCCAAAGGGCAGCGGGAAGCCGCCGGGGCACTGGGGCTGCATCGGGTGCAAGTCTTCCGCCTGGTGGTCTGGCCGCAGGCTTTGCGGGTGATTATTCCGCCCTTGGGCAATTCGGTGAATGGCTTACTTAAGACCACATCAGTGGCGAGTGTCATCAGCGTTGATGAATTGCTGCGCCGGACCCAATTGCTCATTCAGGAACGCTTCCTGGTGCTGGAACTTTTCCTGGTGGCGGCGCTTTATTATTTGCTGATGACGACGGCCTGGGATTTTGTGCAAAGACGCCTGGAGAAGCGCTATGGCCGCGGCTACGGGACAGAGGCGGCAGATCGGCGTTGAAAGCTGCTCAAGACCAAATGGGCTATGTGGCTCAGTCAATTTGAAGCTCAGGGGAGATAGGCAATGCGTTTGGGACGTCGTTCATTCGCTGCCAGTGCTTTGGCGCTGCCGGGATTGCTGAAGGCCTCGCGTGCTGGGGCTCAATCAGCTTGGCCCAATCGGCCGATACGGTTGGTGGTGCCTTATCCGCCTGGCGGTGCCAGTGATATTTCAGGGCGCTTGCAGGCCGAAGTTTTGCAGAAGGCGCTGGGCAGCCCAGTAGTGGTGGATAATCGCAGCGGTGCTGGCGGTACCGTTGGCACCGCCCATGTCGCGCAATCCGCACCTGATGGCTATACGGTCATGATGGCGAGCCCATCTTCCCATCTTGGCGCGCCCTTACTGTTTCGCACGCCAGGCTATGAAGGCGTGGATGATTTCACCCATATCGCGACTTTCTCTATCGGTACCGCGATTGTCTGTGTTCATCCCGGCTTGCCGATACGCAGCATCCAAGAATTGATCGCCTATGCCAAGGCCAATCCGGGCAGGTTGAATTACGGATCAGCCGGGGCGGGGGGCGCCAATCATATGCTTGGTGTCTTGTTCATGCTGCGCACGGGTACGGAACTGACCCATGTTCCCTATCGTGGCGCAGCGCCAGCACTGGCTGATCTGATTGCGGGCAATATCCAGGTGGTGTTTGACAGTTTCTCGGGCGTGATTGGCGCAGTGCGGGCGGGCCAGGTGCGCGCGCTTGGCATCACCAATCCAACTCGCTGGCCCTTAGCGCCTGAAATGCCGACGGTGCAGGAACAGGGTGTGGCGGATTACGATCTGCCTTCTTTCTCGGCCGTGATGGGACCGGCAGGTATCCCTGCGGAAATTGTGCAGCGCATGAATACCGCGATCAATGAGGGCCTGAAGGACCCGGTGCTGGTTCAGCGCCTGGCCGCGAATGGCACTATTGCCTTCCCATCCTCGCCGCAGGAATTCCAGATCTTGATGCGTTCCCAACGCGATAAATGGAGGGAGCTGGTGCGGATTTCTGGCGTGCAACCTGAATGAGATATGCACTGCGCGCGGCGTCATGATTTGGGATGGGGGAGTATGGCATGAATGAAGTTTCCGAACGGATCATCACCGCGGCAGAAGCGCGCCGGGCGGAAAGCATTGCCTTTCTGCGCAAGCTGATCGCCTTGCAGCGCCAAGGTGAAGCGGCGGTGCAGCAATGTTTCGCTGATCATCTGCGCGATACTGGCTGCCAGGTGGAAGCGCTTTCCTATGTGCCATCCGATGTAAAGATGCGCCATGAATTCGCCGAAGGCGAGGCGATGGCACGTGAGGAACGCGCCAGCATCATCGCGCGTCTTGCCGGTGCGGGCGGCGGGCCGAGCCTGATTTTCTTCGGCCATCCTGATGGTGAACCGCTCAAGAATACCGAAACCTGGCAGCATGATCCCTTCGCGGGCGACATCACTGATGGGCGCATCCATGGCTGGGGTGTGGCGGATGATCTTGCCGGCATCGCGATTATGGCTGAGGCAATCAAGGTCATTCGCGCGGCGGGTTTGCGGCCCAAGGGTGATATCATCGTGACAAGCACGCCATCCAAACGCCATGCGCGCGGTGTCGCGGCGGCGATGCAGCATGGCTATGTCGCAGATGCAGCGATTTACGTGCATCCGGCGGAAAGCGGTGTCGGCATGCAGGAAATCAAGGCGATTTGCAGCGGGCAATTATATTTCCGTGTGACCGTTGCGGGACGCGGGCCTGACACGAAGGAACCCGGGCATACTGCCTTTGCTCATCTTGCCGTGAATGCTTTGGACAAGGCGATGCTGGTGAAGGCGGCGCTTGATGCGCTTGACCAGGCGCGCGGGACGCGCGTGCATCATCCCGGCATTGAAAGCGTTGTCGGGCGCGCCACCAATATCATGGTTTCTCATATCGCCTGCGGGGATCCCGCGCGTTTCAGCCGCATTCCCACAAGCTGCGTACTGGGCGGCGCCGTTTCCTTCCCACCAGGAGAGGAGATGGAAAAGGTGCAAAAGGAAATTACCGATTGCATTGCGGCTTCCGCGCAACAAGACGCTTGGATAAAAGACCATCCGCCCAAACTTGAATGGCTTTCCGGCGTCACGGGCGCGGAATTGCCCGCGGAGTCGCTACTTTTTGGCGCGGTAAGTGCAGCGGTCTCCCGCGTGACGGGGCTCTCACCCTTTGTGAATGCCATGCATACATCATCTGATATTCGCGTGCCGATGGTGCAGAAGGGTATCCCGACCGTCGGCTTCGGGCCGCTTTGCGGTGATTTGACCCAGAATGGCGGGCATGACGAATGGGTTGATGTGGAGGATTATCTCCGCGCCATCAAGGTTGCGGCCGATAGCGCGTTAAGATGGTGTGGGTCGGCCTGAAAATCCTGCCCAATGTATTGCAGCCTTGCTGATCGGATCGTTGGAAACCAGGCGCTATGCCTGACTACCAACATTGAAGAGCTTGGCTGGATTCTCACCAATCATGCGACGGATCTCGGTTTCGCTGAAGCCCTCGCTCTCAACAAGCATGAGGTATTCGCGGAACGCCTCAACCGGCGGCGGCAGCAGATAAACGCCGGCGTCGGTTGACAGGATCGCTCGGTCTCCGGCGGCGCGGATGCGCGGTGTGAAATCCTGAATAACGCTATTGGCGGCGATCTTGTGCTTTTCATCATCAACATGCGTCAGGCCAACCTGTGTTGCATGGGTCAGTACGAAAAAGGAAAACTCGGCATAAGCGCCGAGCGCTGTGATAGCAGCAATTTCCTCCGGCGCGTAGCGCGCGCAATGGGTGCGGATGCGCGCAACGCCGCGGCGCTTGGCTTCTTCCGTCAGCGCAACCGCCTCCCGCGCAGAGACGTGACCGCAGTCAAAAACTACATCCTTCGCGGCGCAGAGCTCCATGATGGCAGGTACGGGGTCGGGCACTTTGCCGCTTTCCGGCACAAAAAAAGTGGTCTCCAGGAAAGCTGGGCTGCGGCCTTCACGCATCGCTACATGGCGTGTGTGATGCGTGGGCAGGCTGACAAAGCGCGCACCAGTCCCGGGGCCATAGCCATAGCCGATGGCGGTTCGCGCTGCCTCAAGCGTCACGCCACCTGCAGTCGGCTGCATGATCAGGCCGCCAAATGCCTCAACACCCAGGTGACCAAGCTCATCATTCACCAGCGCAGCCAGGCCTGATGTATTCTGGAAATTGCACATGATGCCGATGGCGCGCATGCCGGCGGCCGCCGCTTGCCGTACCGCATCAAAGGCATTGACGGAGCGGCCCGAAAGATGCGGCGCGCAATGGATGTGGCAATCAATGGCATCCTTTAGAAGGTGCATCCCAGGAGGGGTGAAGGGCATAGCGGGCTTCCTTAGACTTTGGGGCGCCGACCAAGACGCGCTTCAAGATGTTCTCCGAAGCGTTTGGTTGGCCAGCAGATGAGGAAATAGACAATCAGGATGGTGCCGAAGCATAGCAAGGCAGAAAAGCCACGCGTGTTCAGAATTTTCGCGGCATAGGTCAATTCCATCACGCCGATCTGGCTTGCGATGGAGGTGGATTTGATGAAGCCCACAGCATACCCAAATAGCGGCGGTAACACCACGCGCCAGGATTGCGGAGCGACGACCCGCGTGAGGACCTTCCAGCGGGAAAAATTCATCGCCTCTGCCGCGTCCCATTGCGGCGCCGGCACGGCTTCGATCCCGGCGCGTGCAATTTCAGCCGCGAAGGCGGCTGCCGAGAGCACTACAGTGACAAGTGCTATGGTAAAAAGTGAGGCCTGCGCACCGGAAAGCTGGAAGGCAAAAAAGATGCACATCAGCTTCACAAGGAAGGGGATGCGGCGAAACACTTCGACATAGGCGGTGGCCAGCAGGCGTATCGGCGCAATACCGTTAAGCCTGGGATGGCGCCCAATGGCCAGGGAAAAGCCGATGGCGAAGCCGAAGGCCGCACCAAGGTAAGAAAGCAGCAGCGTATTCAATAGCGCCTGGCCCAGGAACATCAGGTTCCAGATACCGAAGAAGCGTGGCGCATCTTCAAGAAGCTGTTCCCACATGGCGTCAGAAGACCCGTGCCTTGACGCGAAACAGCCATCGGCCAAGCAGCGCAAGTGCCAGTGAACACGCCAAGGTCAGCACCAGGTAAATGACCGCGACTATCGAGAAAACTTCAAGTGAGCGGAAGGTCAGTGAATTGACGTTATAGGCGCGGCCCGTCAATTCCTCGACCGCGAAGATTGCTGCGATGGAGGTTGTCATGACCTGGATGATGAATTGGTTTGACAGCGGCGGATAAAGCGCTTTGGCGATATGCGGCAGCACCACATACCAGACAATTTGCGGCACCGAAAAACCCATGGCGGTTGCAGCGTCAATTTCCTCACGGCGCAAGGATTGGAAGCCGGCGCGCTGAATTTCGGTTAGATAGGCGCCAGCATTAAGCGACATGCCAATCGCGACTGCCGCATAGGGCGAGAGCAAAATACCCGCATCGGGCAGCACGAAGAAGATGAAGAATATCTGGACCAGCAGGGGCGTGTTGATGAAAAAGGTCACATAGCCCTGCACCGCAAGCCGCGCGGGACGCGGCCCGAAATGCAGGATCGAGGCATTGGTCAGCCCAATGGCCCAGCCAACCATGAAGGAAATCACTGCGAGTTCAAGCGTAAGGATGGCGCCGCCCAGCAGATAGGGAATATGGCCGGCGACTTGGGAGTAGATGAGGTTGTAATTCACACGCCGGTCAGAAGAAGGGGCTTACGGGCACTTTGGTAAACATCGGCCCGTCGAACCATTTTTCCCATACTGCTTCGATCGTACCGTCGGTATGCAGTTCATAAAGGGCGATGTTCAGCCAATTACGCAGCGAATGATTGTTTTTGGCGACACCAAGACAGGAATAGGTCACGCCAAAGGCGGGTACGGCTGTCACTTCCCACTGCACTTGCCGGAAGGGACGCAGCGAAAAGCGGACAGAATCGATGCCATCGAAGGAAGCCTGCGCCCGGCCCTGCGCCATGGCGCGATTGCGGTCTGGGTAATTGTCCAGCAGCAGCACCCGTGCATTTGGGATCGCGCGTTGAATATAAGGAATGGCAGTTGTGCCGCGCACCTGAGCCAGGGTGACATCGGGATTGTTCAGCGCTTCAATGCTGGTATGGCCGCGACCCTGAATGGCTACGATACCATAATTTTCGGAATGTACGGGCACGGTATAGTCAATCACCTTGGCCCTTTCGCTTGTGCGGCTCATTGCACCCATGACGAAATCTATCCGCCCGGATGCGACCATGGGGATCCGTTCTGGTGAACCCACAGCCTGCAGCGTCAGGCGTACGCCAAGCTTTCGCGCGATAGCGGCAGCGATCTCGGGCTCGAAGCCATCGATCTCATTGCGTTCGTTGAATAGTGCGCGTGGTGGCAGTGTTGGGTTGACACCAACGCGGAGTTCTCCGGCGCGCAGCACATCCTCAAGCGGGCGGGCAGAAGCGGTATTGGGCGTAAGCAGCGCGGCTGCGGCGGCTGCAGCGGCGGCACCGCCCGCAAAAAGGGCCCGGCGATCAGTCATGTGCTCTTTCTCCCGTCCTGGCGCTGCGCCATCAATGGCGCAGGATCCTTGATGTGAACTCCTTCAGGCGTGGGCTGCGCGGATGGTCTAATACCTCCGCCGGCGGACCTGTTTCGATTATTGATCCCTGATCGAGGAAGACAACGCGGCTTGCCACTTCCCGGATGAAGGCCATCTCATGGCTCACGATCAGCATGGTCATGCCGTCGCGTTGCAACGCGCGGATGGTGTCCAGCACCTCTCCCACCAATTCGGGATCGAGCGCGGCCGTTATCTCATCCAGCAAAAGAATATCTGGCTTCAGCGCCAAAGCCCGCGCGATGGCGACACGCTGCTGCTGCCCGCCGGAAAGCTCATCCGGATAGGCATTCACCTTCTCAGTCAGGCCAACACGGTCAAGTAGCGCGCGCGCTTCATCCTCCACCACATTCTTGGCGCGTTTTTTCACCAGTGTGGGCGCGATGGCAACATTGCGCAGCGCCGTCATGTTCTGGAACAGATTATACTGCTGAAAGACGATGGCGAAGCGATCACGCGCGCCACGTAAGCTCGCGCGGCTTGTGTAATCCACCAATTTGCCGTCCAGCGTCACTGTACCGGCGCGCGGCTTTAGCAGCCCAACCAACGTACGCAGAATGGTAGATTTGCCGGAACCGGATGGGCCGATCAGCCCAATCACCTCGCCGCGTTCCACATCAAGCGACACATCGCGCAGAACATCGGCCTTGCCGCCATAGGAAACTGTCAGCCCTTGAATGGACAGGAATGCCAAACCCATGCGCCCCGGTTCTTGTTACGCCCCCATTCTCGGAGCTTTCCGCGCAGGGCGTCAAGCCGATGCCGTAGTTGCGCGGCGCACGCGCTCACCTATTATCGCCTTCATGAGTCTGCGCATCCCCAATGTCGCGCGTCCCGCGCCTGTTACCATCACGGTGGCAGGCGTTCCCATCGTGGCGCATCCGGGGGAAAGCTTGGCCACCGCGCTGATCGCCGCCGGCCATTGGCGCTTTGGGGAGGGCGAGGACCCCACGCGCCCACGCACTGCCTTCTGCATGATGGGGGTGTGCCAGCAATGCCTGCTGCGCGTTGATGGGCGCCTGGTACAGGCTTGCCTCACGCCCGTAGTGGCCGGGCAGCAGGTCACAGCCGCATGATCTTTGATGTCGTAGTATTGGGCGGCGGCCCGGCCGGCATGGCGGCGGCGACAGAAGCCGCCCGCAGTGGTGCGCGCGTTGTGCTGCTGGAGGAATCTCCGGCACCAGGCGGGCAGGTCTATCGCGCGCCACCAGCGGGTTTTGAGATGAAGCCGGATCGTGACCGCCAAGAAGGCGATGCGCTGCGTGCCGCGCTGGCCGTGAGCGGCGCCGATATCCGCACCGGCTGCCGTGTCTGGGGCCTGGGTGGCGGGCCGCTGGTGCCGGAAGGGCAGCCGGATGCGCCCTTCAGCCTTTCGGCGCTAGGCGCGGATGGCGCGCCCTTCACGGTGCAGGCGCGCGCGCTGATTCTCTGCTGCGGCACGCATGAACGGATCATTCCCTTTCCAGGCTGGACGCTGCCGGGCGTGATCGGCCTTGCCGCGGCAACCATATTATTGAAGGCGCAGGGCATGCTGCCGGGCCAGCGCGTGGTGGTGGCGGGCGCTGGGCCATTGCTTTACGCGGTGGCGGCGAAAATTTTGGCAGGGGGCGGTTCTGTCGCCGCGCTGGTTGACGCGGCAACGTCGGGTGAATGGTTGCGCGCGCTGCCCGCACTCACCGCGCGGCCTGATTTGTTGGCGCAGGGCGCGGTCTGGCGCGCTAGGCTGCTCGCGGCGCGCGTGCCGGTGCTGGCGGGCGCGCAGGTGACGGCGGCTGAGGGCGACAAAGTTCTTTCCCATGTGCGTGTGGGTGAGCGCGTTTTTCAAGCCGATGCACTTTGCATCGGGCATGGTCTGGTGCCGGCCACGGAAGCAAGCCGCACCTTTCGCGCGCGACATGCTCATAGGCCAGAGGATGGCGGCTGGGTGCCCGTGTTGGATGCTGCGCAACGCACCAGTGTGCCGTTGCTGTACGCGGCGGGCGATGGCGCCGGCGTGCGCGGCGCGGCAGCAGCGCCGGCAGCGGGGCGGCTTGCTGCACGCACGGCGCTTCATGATCTTGGCTTCAGTTTGGAACACGCGTCGGAAGAAGACGCGGCGCTGGAGCGTGCGCGACGCACAGGTGCTGCCATGGCGCGTATGATGGCGCTGCGCCCGGCCATGGTCGCTGCCATTCCTGCGGAGACAATCATCTGCCGCTGCGAAGGCGTGACGCGCGCCGAGATCGAGCACGCCGCTACGGCGGGGGCGAGCACGATCAACCAACTGAAGCACTTCACGCGTTGCGGCATGGGGCCGTGCCAGGGGCGCATGTGCGGTGAGGCCGCAGGCGCGCTGCTTGCCTCGGCGCGCGGCGTCAGCGTGGCGGATATTGGCTTCACCACTGGCCGTATTCCGCTGCGGCCTGTGCCAATGGCGTCCATCCTTGGCGATTTCGACTATGCCGATATTCCTGTGCCGGCGCCGGCGCCGATATGAAGACGCGCTTTGATGTTGCTGTCATTGGCGCGGGGGTCATGGGCTGCGCCACGGCCCTGTTCTTGGCGCGCGGCGGCATGCGCGTTGTGCTGCTCGATCGCGGTGAGATTTGCCGCGAGGCATCGGGTGTGAATGCCGGCACGCTCACAATGCAAATGACTCGCGCGGCGCTGATCCCTTATGCGCTCCGCGCGCATGATATGTGGATGAACATGCCCGCTTGGTGCGCTGGCGGAGATGTGCTGGCGACAGCCTGCCCGGGATTGTCCGTGGCCTTCACGGATGCGGAAGCGGCAATGCTGGAAGAACGCGCGCGCATCCGCCGCGCAGCGGGCGCGCCCATTGAATTGATTGATGGCCGCGCTGCCCAGGCAATAGAACCTGGGCTTGCCGATGGTGTGAAGCTGGCTGGGCATTGCCCGATTGATGGCTTTGCCTCCGCCTACCTGACTGGGCGCGCCTTTCGCGCGGCGCTGCAAGAAGCCGGCGTGACGTTGATGGAAGCAACCCCAGTGCGCGGCATTGATGGCAGGTTTGTGCTGGATACGCCGGCGGGCGCGGTTGCTGCGCAGCGCGTGGTGCTGGCGGGCGGCGTTTGGCTTCAGGACATGGCGGCCTGGCTTGGCGTGACGCTGCCGATCAAGGTGCTGATCAATCAGCTTGTGGTGACCGAACGCATGCCGCCGGTGATGCGCACAGTGCTCGGTGTTGCCTCCGGACTTCTCAGTCTCAAGCAATATGCCAATGGCACAGTGCTGATTGGTGGCGGATGGCAGGGCATTGGGGATCGTACGCGCGGCGGTGTCGCGGTGCGGTCAGATAATTTCCTCGGCAATGTGCGGCTGGCGGCGCATACCGTGCCGGCCTTGCGCCAAGCGCGCGTCGTGCGGTCCTGGCTTGGGCTGGAAGCGGAAACGGCCGATGCGCTGCCCGCGATTGGCCCCATCCCCGGCATTGACGATGCCTGGATCATCGGCAGCGTGCATTCCGGCTATACCAGTGGCCCCTATATGGGCCGCATCCTGGCGCAGGCGATTTTGGGCGAGGCGCCTGAACTGCCACTATTCCCCATAGATCGGCTTCTTCACCAACGGAGCAATTCCGCATGAGCGATACGCGCTTTCACGGCATCTATCCATCCACCGTGCTGCCGATGCGCGCGGATTTTTCGCCGGATTGGGATGGCTACGCTGCCCATACCGCGCATTGCGTGATGCGCCCCGGCATTCGTGGTGTCTTGATCAATGGCCATGCGGGCGAGAATTACGTCATCACCCGCGCCGAGAAGCGCCGCGCGGTGGAAGTAACGCGCGCAACTTTGGATGCAACGCGACTGATCGTGGCTGGCGTGAATGCGGAATCATCCTTGGAAGCGGCAGAGGAAGCGCGCGAAGCATGTGCCGCGGGCGCCGATGCCATCATGGTTTTTCTGCCCAATGCCTTCGCGCTGGCGCATACAACCGCCATGGCCGTGCTGCATCACCGCGCCATCGCGGATGCCGTGCCAGGTGTGCCGATGTTTCTGTTCCAGGCGCATCACGCCGCCGGGCGCATGGGCTTCACGCCGGAAACCATGGCCGAGCTGTTGAAGATTGAAACAGTTGTTGGCATCAAGGAAGGCGGCTGGGAAGTGGATGGCTATGACGCGCTGCGCCGGCAAGTGAAGCGCCTGCGCCCGGATGTCGCTGTCTGTGCGAGTGGTGATGAACATCTGCTTGCCTGCATGGTGCATGGCAGTGATGGCAGCCTGGTTTCTCTGGCGGACCTGATGCCCGATGAAATCGTGGCACTGGACGCGGCGGTGCGCGCGAATGACTTGCCAGCGGCGCGTGCGCTACACGAAAAATTGGAACCCTTGGCCGAGGCGATCTACGGCGCCCCGCCGGGTGGGCGCGCAACCGCGCGGCTGAAATGGTGCCTGCGAGAGATGGGCATCATTGCCGATGCGACGGTCCGGCCACCGCAACCGCCCGTGGATGCGGCGGATGCGGCGGCGCTGACCGCGGCACTTAAGGCGTCGGGATTATAAAAGCGCGTCGCGTAGTCAGGCGGCGTTCTGCCGCGCGCGCGAGCGACGCCAAGGCCCAAGACACGCAGAAGTAAAGGATCAGCGCCGTGCCATAGGTGATGATAGCGCTGAAACCGCGTTGTGTGAGCATTTTCGCGGCAAAGGTGATTTCAATGAAGCCAATCTGCGATACCAGCGAAGTTTCCTTCACCATGCTGAGTACATGCACAATGGAAGGCGGCAGGATCACGCGCCAGGATTGCGGCAGCACCACGCGGCGCAGCGCTGTCAGCGCCGGCAGGTTCATGGTCAGCGCTGCCTCCCATTGCTGCGGGCGCACGCTGTCATAGCCGGCACGCACATTCTCAGCCGCCAGCGCGCTCATGCGGATGGCAACTGCGGTGATGGCAACCGCCCAAAGTGGCGCTTCCAACCGTAGCGCCTGGCCCAGGAAGAAGACCAGCAGCAGCAAGACAAGAAAGGGGATGCGGCGGAAGGTTTCCACCCAAAGGATGGCGGCTGTACGTATTGGTGCGAAGGGCATCACCTGCGGCAGGCGTAGCGTGGCGAGCAGAAAGCCCAGCGCATAGCCAAGCGCGCAGCCGATAACGGAAGCGATCAGCGTATTCAGCAGCGCCTGTCCAAGGAAAAGCATATTCCACCAGGTGAAGAAGCGCGGCGCCTCATTCGCCAAAATCTGCCAGGCGGACATGGCTTAGAAGACCCTGGCTTTGACACGGAACAACCACCTGCCAACCAGCCAAAGCAGTACAGAGGCGATGATGGTCAGCACAATGTAAAGGCCTGCCGTGATCGAAAAAATCTCAACCGAGCGGAAGGAAATGGCATTGGCGTTCAACGCGCGTCCAGTCAGTTCCTCCACACCAAAGATCGCCGCCATGGAGGTGCCAAGCGTCATAATGATGTAGTGATTGGATAGAGACGGGTAGAGCGTGCGCACAACATGCGGCGCGATCACATACCAAACGGTTTGCGGCCGCGAAAAGCCAAGCGTTTCCGCCGCATCCAATTCAGCCTGCGGAACGGAGGCGAAGCCCGCGCGCTCGATCTCCGTCAGATAGGCGCCGGCATTCAATGTCATACCGATCAGCACGGCCGTGATGGGGGATAGGATGATGCCGAATTCCGGCAGCGCGAAGAACAGAAAAAATATCTGCACAAGCTGCGGGGTATAGGTGAAGAAACGCACATACCCCAGCATGGGGAGGCGCATCCAAAGCGGGCCTTGCGTCAGAACCGCAGCCCCGACAAGCCCGATCAGCAGCCCGCCCGCAAAGGCAAGGGCCGCGATCCAAAGCGCCATGGCCGCGCCAAGCAGGAAATCGGGCAGGTAATGCAGAACCTGCCCGTATTGTAGTGTCATATTAGAACATCGGGTTGAAGGGGATGCGCGTTGTCATCGGCACGCCAAACCACTTCTCCCAGGTCTGGTTGACGGAGTTGGTGCGATGCAATTCGAACAGCACCACATTCAGCACATCGCGGAGTGCGGTATTGCCCTTCTGCACGCCAATGCCAACCCAGAAGCTGGCCAGCACCTCATCCAGGATTTTCCACGGCACGCCCTGAAAATTACGCATCGGGATAACGATGGATTCCGCAACATCCACCATGGCATCTGCGCGCCCCTGCGCCAGCGCTCGGAAGCAATCGGGGTAATTATCGAGCAGCGTAACCTGCGCCTGCGCCGCATTTGCCTGCAACCAAGGCACACCCACCGTGCCGCGCACCTGGACCATGCGTACCTGGCGGTTATTGAGGTCCGCTGGCTTTTCTATGGGCACCGCGGTGCCGGAGGATTTGGTCAGCACCACCATAGATTGCGTATGCAGCGGCTGGGTATAGTCAATCACCAGCGCGCGTTCGATCGTGCGGGTTATGGCGCCGAGCACGATGTCAATGCGGTCCGATTGCAGGAAGGGAATGCGGTCAGGGCTGCCGACCTGGACGATTTCAAGCTCCACATTCATCCGCCGTGCGATTTCACGCGCGATATCGGCATCAAACCCGTCAATCTGGTTGCGTTCATTGAAGGTGCCGAAGGGCGGCAGGGTGGGGTTGATGCCCGCGCGCAGCCGGCGGGAAGACAGGACCTGATCGAGCGGCCTTGCCTGTGCCGGCAATGCTGCACCGGCGGCCATTGTAGCTGCGAGCGCGAAAAGGGAACGGCGATCTGTCGGTGGCATTGTCAGCTCCTGGTCAAGTTTTCAGGGGTGGATGCTAGTCGGTATGGGGCGACTGCCGCAAGGTGGCATCCAGGGGAGCATTCCGATCATCAGCGCCCGACATTACTGCAATTGGGCGGGGAGTCCGCCAACCAGGGCGGACGCAGGCAGGTCCGGAAGCTGCTATGTATCCCAACGCTGGTCGGCATTTTCTTCAAAGCCTAATTCAGTGCGCGTCCCGATGACATTCGTTCACGTGATGCGAACTAAATCTTTGTCTGGTCGCATTTTCCGAGCCGCCAAGCGATTCCACTAGACCCGCCTCTGCGCAGCTGAGGCGGGTGAGGATGCCGGTACTGGCCTGCGGGCTGGCTCCCCCACAGGCGCCGATCGCAGGGTGCCGGCCGCCACTTGGCCGCGGCTGGGCGTGCCCTGCTCCTGCGGGCGTTTTTGCAGTCGTTGCCACAGCGCCTCATCCCGTCCGTAGAAATCCGGACGCATTTCCAAATCGCGGCCGGCCGCGAAGGCCGTATGGTACAGCACGAAAACTGGTACTGGCTCGGCCAGCGACCTCCGCACCGTATCCCCTTTTGCGACGTTCTTGTTGATGATGTCCAAAGGTTCATCCATCAGCAGCGCCGCAAATTGCAGCGGGTTATGCACGCGGATGCAGCCATTGCTTAAACGACGATTACCGCGGCTGAAGACTTCCTTGTCTGGCGTGTCATGCAAGTAAACGTCAAAGCGGTTCGGCATTTCGAACATCACGGCCCCAAGCCCGGCTTGCGGGCCTGGCGCCTGTTCGGCGTCACCATTTGGCAGCATAACGATCTTGTTCTTGACCAGATAAAGCGGGTCTTGCTTCAGCAACGGGCGGATATCCGCTTCCACAATGTCCTGCGGAATAACCCAGGGTGGGTTGAACAGCGCGGATTCGATATTGGTACTGAATTCAGGGCTTTGCTTGCGATCCGTCGCTTCACCCACCACCACGCGCGTGATGAAAACCGGACGGTCATCCCGATAAAGCACGAGTTGCTGATCAGGCACATTTACCCAAACGCGATTGGCCGGCAGCACGCGTGGCAGCCAGCGTTGGCGTTCCAGATTGGCTTCAATCACGCGCAAGCGGCGCACATCGGTGCGGTCGGGCCTACCTGCCGCGCTAAGCCGCTGCAGTGCCTGGCGGAGCGCCATGTAGTTCGGGGTTTGAGGCGCCAGCGCCTCGATCACTGCCGCCGGATCGGGGCCATCCAGCGCCTTATCGAGCACCTCCGCCACATCAACCGGTTCTGGCGTAAGGGCCTCTCGATCCTTGCGTCTGCTCTGCGGTACGGCGCCAAAAGCAAGCGCCTCAGCATAGGTGAGCACCGCGTGGGAGAGCAGCAAGTCGCGCCGATCGGGCGGGAAGGTATCCATGCGCCTCAGCAGGTCGGCGTGGAATAATTCCGGGTCCAAGCCATGATCGCGGGCGCGCAGAACAAGAGCCTTGAACGCCCCTGCCTGGGCTTGGCGCGTGGTCCAGACCGGCTCAAAATCGCGGCGCGTGTAGAAGCGTCGCAGCAAAGCGCCATCCAGCGTCTCCCCGGCGACAACCGGCGGGGGGCTATCCAGCGCATGGCTTGTGTCTTCTTCGGGCTTAAGCGCCCCCGCATCCACCCCTTCGCTTTCCGGCGGCGCGCATCCGGCCAAGGCCAAGGCCGCGGCAAGACCCATTGTGCCCTGCAAAAGGCTCATGCGGCGAGAAAACAGGGCCGGCCCGGAGTCCGACTGCCCGTTGCGGTCCGGTTCGCGGTTACTCCATGGCAACAGCACGCGTTTAACTCCTGAATTTTTGCGTTTTATGCAATAAAGGGTTTGACAGTCCCCAAATAAATGATCATGAATCGCAGCGTCTCCAAGACCCTAGCAATTTGGACCCGAAA
The DNA here is from genome assembly GCA_903927465.1 of uncultured Rhodospirillales bacterium. GTDB lineage: Bacteria > Pseudomonadota > Alphaproteobacteria > Acetobacterales > Acetobacteraceae > Neoroseomonas. The sequence continues at coordinate 34,405 of CAIYMY010000162.1, forward strand.
AATGAACACTGATTCCAAAGAAATGACCCGTAAATCGCTGCTCCGCAAGTTCGCGGCGGTTGCGATCCTTGCCCCAGCGGCGCTGCTCGCGGCCTGCGCAGCGGAACCTGCGCCTGCTCCGGCCCCAGCTCCGGCTCCGGCCCCAGCTCCGGCCCCCAGGGCGCGCGGCTGATTTGACATTCCGTTGGGCGGTACCTTTGGGTGCCGCCTTTCAACGGGATGCCAGATACCGCTTTCTATAGGCGGGAAAAACTACCCAAACCCGTCGCGCATCCGCGCGGTGGGTTTTTGTGCTTGGAATGGCCTCGGGCAACTCTATGCACGCGGCGCCCCCCTACCCCGGGCCAGTTCATGTATGGGCGCCTCCGCAGCACACCATGACGCGCGGCATAGGCATTGGGATGCAGCGCACAGCAATGACCCTGATAGGCAGTGTCGTCCCAAACCTTCGTCTCCGCACCGTGCAGCAGGCGAGACACCATCTGACTGTCCTGCACATTGGCCGAGGTCACCCCAGTGGAATGGATGACCTTCTCCTTACTGTCGACGCCAATATGACCCTTCAGCCCAAAATACCACTGATTGCTCTTCCGGGTCTGGTGCATTTCGGGATCGCGTTCGCCCTTCTCGTTCTTGGTAGATGATGGCGCCGATATCAGCGTCGCATCCATGATCGTCCCCGTTCCAATCTTGATGCCCTTGGATTTCAGATGATCATTGACCGCTGTCAGCATCATCTTGCTGAGCCCCTTAGCCTCAATCAAATGGCGAAATTTGCAGATCATCGTCTTGTGGTGGAGGTCAAAACTGAGGCTGAAGAAGCTTTTTTGGCGTATGGAGGTCCCGCTCAACGCTTGAATGGCCGATACAAGACGGAATCAAGAAATCAGTGATATGCTAAGGGGGCAACATTAAATCAGGTACTTCTTGAATGGTGCAAGTTGCCTGCAGATCATACAAGTACCAAAATTCCAAGGTGGAAAGCCCATAGCGGAGCCTTACTCAAGTCAAATCTTCATGACGCAATCAAACGAGTATGCTCAATCGTCAATTGTGATTCGATCCCGCAGGAATAGACAATGTCGAAAATCCCTTATGAGAACCTGAAATCCCGTTTTGGGCGCATCGCCGCGCTGAATGAGGCAGCCGCCATGCTGCATTGGGATGCGAGTGCGATGATGCCATCAGGCGGCGGTGCCGCGCGGGGTGAGCAATTGGCGACCCTTGCCGGCCTTGCGCATGAATTACTTATCGCGCCGGCGGTGGCTGAAGAACTCGCGGTGGCTAAGGCTGAAGGCGAATGGGACGTCGCGAACCTTACCCTGATGCGGCGCGCCCATGCGCGCGCCACAGCCTTGCCAACCAGCCTGGTGGAAGCGACCACGCGCGCCAATTCGGCGTGTGAGAAAATCTGGCGAGACGCCAAGACGCGGGCCGATTTCGCCATGGTGCGCCCGGCCTTGACCGAAGTTGTTGCCTTGCAACGCGAAACTGCGGCAGCACTTTCATCGGCGCTTGGCATGGCGCCTTATGACGCGCTGATGGATGGCTATCAGCGCGGCGTCACCGCAGCGGATGTGGAACCCGTCTTCGCGGCCTATGAGGCGTTTTTGGCTGAAGCCTTGCCGCGCGCTGAGGAAATCCAGGCCAAGCGCGGCGCGCCCGTGCCGCTGACGGGGGTGTTTCCTGTGCCAGCGCAGAAGGCGCTGTGCCAGGCGCTCTCGGCGCGCATTGGCTTGGAATATGATCATGCGCGGCTGGATGAATCGCTGCACCCCTTTTGTGGTGGCACGCCCACCGATGTGCGCATCACGACCTTTTATGATGAGGGTGATGCCGCAAAGGCACTGCTTGGCGTGCTGCATGAAACCGGGCACGCGCTGTATGAACGCGGCTTGCCGGCAGCCTATGCGCGCCAGCCAGTGGGCGAAGCGGCGGGGATGGCCGCGCATGAAAGCCAATCCCTGATTGTTGAAATGCAGGCCTGCCGTTCGGATGCGTTCTTGCGCTTTCTGGGCAGCGAATTGCGTACGCGGTTTGGCTGCGATGCGGCGGCGGTGGCGCCCGAGAATCTGGCGCGGCTATGGCGGCGCGTTTCGCGCGGCTTCATTCGCGTGGATGCGGATGAAATCACCTATCCTGCCCATGTCATTCTGCGCTTTCGTTTGGAAAAGGCGATGATCGAAGGCGCGCTTTCTGTGGCTGATCTACCTGGTGCCTGGAATGACGGGCTGGAAAAACTGCTCGGCATTCGCCCGCCTAATGATGCCAAGGGGTGCTTGCAGGATATCCATTGGCATGACGGCGCCTTTGGCTATTTCCCATCCTATACTTTGGGTGCCATGGCCGCAGCGCAATTAATGAAGGCCGCGCGTAGCGCTGAGCCTGGGCTGGATGCCGCGTTGGCGGAAGGTGATATGGCGCCCTTGCTTGGCTGGTTGCGCGAGCATGTGCATGGCAAGGGATCGCTGCTCGGCTTCCAGGATTTGTTGCGCGCGGCCACCGGCAAGCCGCTGGACCCGAATGATTTCATGGATCATTTGCGAGCGCGGTATTTGGTGAATTAGAGCAGATCACGTTCAGATGGAACCATCTGAACGTGTGAAGATGCTCGAAAAACAAAAATGTAGAGCGGGTTGCGTGAACCTATGTGAACGCAACACGCTCTAAGCGCGGCGGGTCAAGCAATTTCCCGCAGCATCTTGGCGCGCAGTGCGCGGGCGAAGTCGCGCCGCGTCTCAGCCACCATTACAAAGGCGCCAGGCCCGCCCATCACATTGCGTTCATAATGCACATGCAGCGGTTCATTGCCGCGCGTGACTGGCGCGATTTCAATGGCGAGCCCATTGATGGTGATGCCCTGCGCCACTGCTGCATCCCGCGCATCGGGGGCCAGGGTGACGGAGCGCATATCCGGCCCATCGCCGGCCACATCAATCACGCGTTCACTGGCGCGATAGGGCGCGGCCGCGATCAACCCTGCCGCATGCGTGATGGCATCACCAATGGCGTTGTAGCTTTGCCTTGATCGTGGCGCGGCCAGCGCGGCATTGGCGAAAACCTGGGCAGAGGCCGCATCACTCACGCGATGCCAATCCACCACAAGCGCGGCGCCACCAGGGCTGCCCCATTCCGTCATGGCAATCGCGATGGCGCGGCGCGGATTGGCGGCGATGGCATCAAGCACCGCCGGATGCGTGATGGATTCCGCAATGCCTTCGCGTTGCAGGCGAAACTCGTCCGCATCAATGGACCCGGAAGCATCCATTGCCAGCACAAGCAACAAATCCACTTCTGGGAAGGCCTGTGCCTGTGCTGCGGCACCAATCAGCGCTGGCGCGAAAAGAAGGCCGCGGCGGCGCATGGCGGGCTTACCGCGCGCGCGCGAGCAAACGCCGCGCGCGTTCCACGACAGGCAGATCAATCATCGCCCCTTCAAAGGCGACCGCGCCCTTACCTTCCGCCAATGCCACATCAAAAGCCGCGATCAGGCGACGCGCGCGTTCCACTTCCGCCGGCGCCGGCCCGTATTCCTCATTCACCACGGCCACCTGTGCGGGATGGATGCAGGCTGCGCAGCCAAAGCCCAGTGCGCGTGACCGCCTGAGGGAGGCGCGATAGGCATCAAGATCGGAAAAATCCGCGAATACGCCAATGGACCCAAGCGGCAGGATGCGCGCCGCGCGCGCCGCCGCCACCGCCATCATGCCATAGACATAGAGCGAATCAGCGCCAGGTACGGCTTCCAATTCGGTCGAAAGATCTTCCGAACCAACACCAAGCGCTGCCATGCGCGGATCGGCCATCGCAATCGCGTGCAGGGCGGGCAGCGCATCGGGCGTTTCCACCACGCCGATGAAGCGCGTATGGCCGATGCGCATACCAAGTGCCGCTTCCCGCGCCGCAACCACTTCCGATAGAAGCTTGATATGTTCCGGCCCCATCACCTTGGGCAGCATAAGGGCGGACACTTCCGGCATGATGGCCGCCGCAATATCCGGCACGGCCAATTCCAAAGGCCGATTGATGCGCACGCAAATTTCCTGGCCATGCGCGGCAATCGCCTTGGCCGCAGCGGGCAGCGCCGCGCGCGCGGCTTCTTTTTCACTGGGCGGGATAGAATCCTCCAGATCAAGAATGATCACATCCGCCCCGCGCGTATGCGCCTTGGCGACAAAGCGCTCGGCAACCGCCGGGATGAACAGCAAGGATCGCCAGCTATTAGGGTTTGATGTCGGCATCAGGCGAACTCCGCTTCCAGCTTGGCGCAGAGATAACCATCCTTATCCGCCGCCCAGCATTCCATTTTGCCATCCGCCTGCGCTGCGCCGCAGACCGTTACGGTATCACCCACCCAAAGCGGGCGCGCGAGCCGCGCGGTGAAGCCCACCAGCCTTCCCTTGGCGCGCTTCAGCGCCCCATCGAGAATAAGCTGCATGGTCAAGCCGCCATTTTGGACCGCCGCGTCATAGCCCTCACCATCCCGCGCATAATCGGCATCGTAATGGATGCGATGCGCGTTCCAGGTCACCGAAGAATAGCGAAACACCAAGGGCGAAGACAGCAACACCTTATCGGACCAAGCCGCGTTTTCTGGCGCGGGCACTGGCGGCGTCGCAGTGGTTTTCTGCCCGGGCGGCGTGGCATCGCGATACATCGCGTCAAATTCCTCAACGGCAATCACTTGCCCGCGGCTTTCAATGGTATGCCGCATGGTCAGCACCGCCATGCGCCCGGTGCGGCCATGCTTTGGAATAATCGCGGCGACTTCGGCCTTTTTGATCGCGGGTTCACCCACCACAAGCTGGCCATTGATGATCACGCGCCGGCCCGCGCCCATGCGGCGTGGCAACGGAATGGGCGGCAGGAACACGCCCTTATGCGGGTGGCCATCCGGGCCGATATCGGATTGTTTGGCGATATCGGGGAAGAACATGCTGAACCAATGCGGCGGCAGCGCCATGCCCTGGGTGATTGAAGCCGGGTCCATATCCAGCATGCCGGCAATGCGGCGCGCGGAGGAAAGCCCGATTTCATCTTCCACAATACGCGTGCGCCCCACCCACGGGGAAAGCGCGGCAATCGCCGCATCAAATTCAGCATCGGTCATGGCATTGCATCCCAACATAAACGACTAAGCCGCCCAGCGGTGGCGAAGGCAGCGGTATAACCCGGCATGCCATCCGGCAAGGTCTCAGGCACCTTATCCGTGAAAACACTGATGATGAAGCGCGGCGTATTGCCCCGAAACACCACGCCCGCATCCATGCGCCCGCGCGGCCCGCGCCCGGTTTTATGCGCAACCTTGGTCTTGCCCGGCAGCATGGAGGGGATGAGGTTGCGGAGCCTCTGCCAGGACAGGATATCAAGCCCCAACCGGCAAAGCTCCATACTGGCGCCGAGTTCCGCTGCCGCGCCCGCATCTGTGGCGCCCTTCAGCATCTTATCCAACAAAATGCCCTGATCATGCGCCGTGGTACTGGCGACCGCTTCAATCGGATGATCCCAGGTGAGGCCGGCCGGTGGGAAATTCACCCGATGTGTCGTGCCCTTCATGCCGATGCGGCTGCACCAGGCATTCAGCGCATCACGATCCAGCCTTTCCAGCACAAGCTGTGTGCAGACATTGTCGCTGGTGATGATCATGTTCACGAAAGCATCGCGCAAAGGAATGATGCAGCCTGGCGTCATGTATTGATACGTGCCGCTATCCACCCCTTCCTGCAGGCGCGCTTCAACGGTGCATGGCTCATCCAGTTTCAGCACCCCTTCATGCACCCGCGACAAGGCGTGCATGAGGATCGAGGTTTTGCGAGTGCTGGCCGATGGCAGCACCATATCGCCATCGCGATCCGCTTCTTGGCCGGTCACCAGATCCTTCACATACCAGCTTGTGGCGAAGGGCTGCGCGTCGCAAACCGCATTCATACGCGCGATCAATTCCTGCATGGGCGTTCTCCTTATCCTGTAACGCTAACCCTGGCCGGGCAGCATGGCCAGGGCGCGGCTTTTCCGGTTAGGCTGGCGCCAAGCAACGGAGGGTCGAAGCATGAGGCAGGATATCAAGCATGTCGCGGTAATTGGCGCGGGCACCATCGGCGCTTCCTGGGCGGCCTATTTCCTGAGCCGTGGCCTGAGTGTGACCGCAAGCGACCCTTCCCCCGGCGCGCCTGACCTGATCCGCCGTATGGTGGAAAACGCCTGGCCCATCCTGATGCGGCTTGGTGGCAAGGCGGATGCCAACCCCAATGCCTGGCGCTTTGAAGCGGACCCCGTGGCAGCCGTGGCCGGGGCGGATTTCGTGCAGGAAAGCGCGCCTGAGCGGCTGGATGTGAAGCAGCCTTTGCTCGCGCGCCTTGATGCCGCTTTGCCGGCGGATGTGGTGATTGCGTCCTCAACTTCCGGCCTGCTCGCCAGCCGCTTGTCAGAACTTTGCGCGCATCCGGAACGCGTCGTGATCGGCCACCCATTCAACCCACCGCATTTGATTCCCCTGGTGGAGGTTGTGGGCGGCGCCAAGGGCAGCCCAGAAGCAGTGCAGGCGGCGATGGAATTCTATCGCGCCATCGGGAAATACCCGATCGAAATCAAGAAGGAAGTGCCGGGCCATTTGGCGAACCGCTTGCAGGCTGCGCTTTGGCGCGAAGCGGTGCATCTGGTGGCGGAAGGGGTGGCGAGTGTGGCCGATGTGGATGCCGCGATCAGCGAAGGCCCTGGGCTGCGTTGGGCATTGATGGGCCCGCATACCACCTTCCATCTGGCCGGCGGAGAAGGCGGCATGGCGCATTTCCTGCACCATTTGCTGCCGGCGGTGACAAGCTGGTGGGATGATCTGGGCCATCCCAATGTGGATGAAGCCTTGCAGCGCGTGCTTGCGGAAGGTGTCGCGGAAGGCACCAAGGGTGCCTCCACGCGTGATCTTGCGGCGTGGCGCGATGCGGCGCTGGTGCGGTTGCTGGAAGCGCGGGGGAAGGGCAGTTAGGCTCCCCGCCCCGCCCGCAACAACCGCCCCGGCAGCGCGCCGGTCGCAACCCCATCGCGATAAGTCACTTCGCCATTTACAATGGTCGCGGCATAACCATCCGCTTTTTGTAGTAGCCGCCGCCCACCCGCCGGCAAATCGCGTACCATGCGCGGCGCTTGCAGCTTCAGCGCGGCGAAATCAATCACGTTCACATCCGCCTTCATGCCAGCGCGCAAAATGCCGCGATCATGCAGGCCGGCAGCGCGCGCGGTGTCAGATGTCAGGCGGCGGATCATATCCTCAACGGGGAACACCACTTCCTTCGCATCCCGCGCCCAATAGGAAAGCAGAAAGGTCGGGAAGGACCCGTCAGAAATGAACCCCACATGCGCCCCGCCATCGGAAAGCCCGGCAATAGCATTGGGGTGGCGAAGACACTCCGCACTCGCTGAAAGCGTGTAATCAGCGAAATTCGTGAGCGGCGCGAAGATGAAGCCAAGCCCATCATCGGCGATCAGCAGATCGTAAGCGATTTCCTCGGCCTTCCGCCCTTCCCGCGCGGCCATGGCGGCAATGGAAGCCGAAGCCGGCGGCGCGTAATCCGGCGGATCGCCGAAGGGGAACATGCGTTCAAAAGCAAGGCGCGAAATCAGCGGGAAATTGCTGCCTGTGATGCGATCTTCCGAAAGTATGTGCGCGCGCCGGCCTGGTTCCGCCATGGCAGCGGCGCGATCAGCGGCGGGCAGATGCGCGATTTCCTTATAGCTCGGGCAACCAGAAAACGGATTCTGGCTGCCTTCCAAGCCCAGCAGAATGCCAATCGGCCGCGGCGGAAACACGGGACGGATCGGCAGGCCAGCCGCCGCCGCGCCATCGGAAAGAGCCAGCAATTCTTTCCAGGCTTCCGTGCGGTCATGCCGCGCCGTCAGGGAAAACACCACCGGCTGACCGGTCGCTTCCACCACACGGCGTACCATGGCGAATTCAGTGGCAGGATCAGGCGTATTCCAATCTGAAACCAGTTCCAGCAAGCCACCGCCGCCTTCGCGCAAGCCCTGCGCCAAGCCGCGCAGCTCATCTTCCTGCGCGCGCAGTGTCGGGGTCGGGTCGCCCTTCAAAGTCTTGTGGCTGATGGTGCGCGAAGTGGAAACGCCAAAGGCACCCGCGCGCACCGCATCGGCGGTAATGGCGCGCATGGCGGCAATATCAGCCTGATTGGCGTTTTCCAGATTGAGTGCGCGTTCGCCCATCACATGCACACGCACCGCGCCATGCGGCAGCAGGGCGCAGATATCTATATCGCGCGGGCGCGCGGCCAGTGCATCCAGATATTCGGGGAAGCTTTCCCAGGCCCAATTCAAGCCCTCATGCAGGATGGGGCCGGGGATGTCTTCCACGCCTTCCATCAACTCAATCAGCTTATCGCGATCCGCCTCACGGCAGGGCGCGAAGCCAACGCCGCAATTGCCCATCACCGCCGTGGTCACGCCATGCCAGGCGGAAGGTGCCAAATGCGAATCCCACACGGCCTGCCCATCATAATGCGTATGGATATCAACGAAGCCGGGTGTCACCAGCTTGCCGCGCGCGTCAATTTCAGTGGCGCCGCGTTCCGGCACTTGGCCAATGGCGGTGATGCGCCCGCCGGCCATGGCCACATCCGCTTCACGCGGCGCGGCCCCTGTGCCGTCAACCACCACACCGCCACGGATCACGATATCGGCCATCGATAGGTTCCCTTTCCAGCAAAAAATAAGCTGTCCCGCATTGAAGCCCCTGCCGGGCCGCGCTTCAAGACCAGTGGAAGGTAGGCGGCGCGATTTGTTCAGCCGAACGATGCGCCCAATCCTGCTTTGGCACATTCCCAATCACGCGCTTCTGCGCCTCATGCAAATGTTCCGCCGCCTGGCGATAATCCATTGTCAGTACCTCGCCATTTTCCACAACCTTGCGGCCATCCACGAATACCGCCTTCAAGGCCCGGTCACCCGCCGCGTAGATCAGGCTGCGAATGGGGTCATAGGCCGGGCGGATCATGGGGTGGGTGATATCCACCAAGGAGAAATCCGCCTTGCAGCCCACCGCAAGCCGGCCGATGTCATCCCGTCCAAGCGCAGTCGCCCCGCCAATGGTCGCAGCATTGAATAAATCCGTCGTGCTGAGCGTGCGCGGTGAATTCGCCTGGGTGCGCGCGATATGCGCGGCCAAGCTCATCTCATCCAGCATATTATGCGGATAGGTATCCGTACCGATCCCCATATTCACGCCATTGCGGATATAGCGCCCCAAATCACGCAAAGCGATGCCGCGGCGCGCAAAAACAGTCGGGCAATGCGCAACCGTGGTGCCGGTTTCCGCCAGCCGCTTCAGATCGGTTTCCGTATGCCAGCGCGTGGAAGGATGATCATCCAGGAAAATCCCATGTCCGATGATCGCGCGTTCCCCAAGCAGACCAAGAGAATCCAACCATCCGATCGGCGTTGTGCCATGCCGGCGCGTGATTTCGTGAAATTCCACCACGGATTGCGCAGCATGCACCTGCCAGGAAAGCCCGCGCTTATTGGCCTCAGCCCGGCTATCCTTCAAAAGCCCGGCCGAGCATGTATCAATCTGCGCCGGCACCACCATGCCGAAAAGCCGGCCGCATTCATGCTGTTCAGCGCGCTCCACCAGGCGCAGCGCTTCTTCCATGGCTTTCTCGCCGGCTTTTTCATCCCATTCATATTCAA
>CAIYMY010000163.1 GCA_903927465.1 uncultured Rhodospirillales bacterium
GCGGGCGCCACGCATCACCGGCAGGATGAAATGCCGCATGGCGAAATCCACATTCGCGATGAAGCAGATTTTCATGGAAAGTATTGAGCGCTCACGCGCCTGGGATGGGTACGGCGCCGGGCAGGCTCACGCGCGTGATCGCCCATTGCAGCGAAACCTCATTTTCCTCGGCATAGAGCACGATTTGCAGGCTGCGCCGCGCCTCACCACCCAGATAGATGCTGTCTTCCAAAGCAACGCGCGCGCCCTTGGCGCGAAGCTTCCAGCCCGCACCGGAAGCCAAGCGCAGCAGCACAGCGCTTTCATCCTGCAACAGATTGGCCGTCACGGCGGGGTGCAAATGAAACCGCGCGACGAAAATCGGCACCGGCGCATCGGGCGGCATTTCCAGCACATCCTCACCACGCAAATCATCGCCGGATTCAGCCAAGTAAAGCCGACGGCGATGCACCGCGCCGAAGGGGCCGCGCCAGCCATCATGGCTCACTTCCAGCCATTGCGCGCCGGTGGCTTCCTGGCGTTCCACCTCCACGGTTTCGGGCTTGCGGCCCAGGCCCTCGGGGCGGAGTTCGCTGGAATTGGTGTCAGACAGCACAAGCGAGGAATGCGCGGCGGTGGCGCGCAGTGCATCGCGCCAGCCTTCCTCGCCCGCCGGGGCCGCGCCGCAATTCACAATCAGCCGATCACGCCCGATGGACATTTCAAAGGAAAGCGTACCCGCATGGGCGAAACGATCAGCCCCGCTCGGCAGGCCGCCAAGCCCGGTGGTGGCCCCGCGCCCGCGTGGCGGCGGGCCAGCATCCATGATGATCACGGTGCGCCCGGCTTGCAGGCGCTGAAAGCCGGTCTCCGGCAATTCCAGCGCACCGCGCCCGCGCGCCTGGCCCTGCGTCAGCACCAGATCAAGCAAGGCCGAGTTTTCTTCCCGCGCGCCATTGAACAGCGCCAAGCCGCCATCGCCATGGCGGAACAGGCGCAAAGCGGGGGCAGCGCGGTCCAAAGCGGCAAGTAGATGCGGCGGCGCTTCCACCCCCACTCCATGCAGCAGGTTGCGGATTTCGATCAGGTCTTGCAGTGCCGCGAGTTGCTGCGCCGGGGACCGTTCCACATGTCCACCATCTGGCAGGAATTGGCGTTCGATCTCGGCGGGCAGGAAGCGGATGGCGCGTTGCAGATAGGCGTCTTCTTCCAAGGCCACAGCAGCCGCAAGCGCGCCCTTCAGCGCGACCAAAGCGCCGCGATGCTCATCTTCCGCCGGCAGCGCGCCGACCAAATCGCGCGCATCCTGCGCGAGCCGCTGCATCACCTGACGGCGGAAAACATCTTCCGCCGTGGCGGCGAAGAAATCCCAATGGCCGAGCCAGGCGGAAATCCGCGCGCCGACCACTTCCGGCGCATCGGCGATATCTTCTTCCCAGCCGGTTTGCAGCCAATCGGCGGTGAGCGCACGAGCGCGCAGCCGTGCTGCATCCGTCCCCAAGGCGCGCAAATCGCGCATCCAGGCGAAGCCATGGGCAGAAGCGCGCCAAGCGGGTGAGGCACCTTTGCCGCCCCAGGGCTCGCCGCCTTCTGTGGCCAGGCGCATGGGGCGGATGGTGCCGGCGAAATCGGCTTCTCCGCGCAACAGGCGCGCGCCGCGGGCGGCATCGCCGGGCCAAAGATCACGGAAGGGGCGGGAAGGGGCATCGGGTACGCGTACTGGGCGAAGCCGCGCCAGTTTCTGTCGGGCACCGCGCAGCAGATTGATCATGCCGCACCCCCGCGCAAAGCCCGGATCGCCGCCGCGTAATCTGGCGCTCCAAACACTGCCGTGCCGGCGACCAGCACATCAGCGCCGGCATTCAGGCACAGCGGCGCGGTTTTGGCAGTGACTCCGCCATCCACCTGCAAGCGAATATCGCGGCCAGAGGCTTCGATCAGCCGGCGCAGCTTTTCAATTTTCGGCAATTGGGTTTCCAGAAAGCTCTGCCCGCCAAAGCCGGGATTGACGGACATCACTAGAATAAGGTCGCAAAGGTCCAGCACATGTTCAATGGTGGCGATGGGTGTGGCTGGGTTCAGCACCACACCAGCCTTCTTGCCAAGGCCGCGGATGGTTTGCAGCGAACGATGCAAATGCGCGCCTGCTTCGGGATGCAGCGAGATCAGATCCGCCCCAGCATCCGCGAAAGCCTGCAAATAGGGGTCGGCGGGTGCGATCATCAAATGCACATCAAAGGGGATGGTGGTATGGCGGCGGAGCGCCTTGATCAGCGCTGGTCCGAAGGAAATATTCGGGACGAAATGCCCATCCATGATGTCCAAATGCAGCCAATCCGCGCCCGCTGCGGTCACGGCACGCACTTCCTCACCGAGTTTGGCGAAATCGGCGGCCAGAAGCGACGGGGTGATGAGCGGCGCGGGTTGCACGATTCCCCTTGTAACCTTGCGAACCTGTGGGGACAACCTAGCGTGACTGGCTATACCTTCCTTAATAGAGCGCGCACCACTTCCGCATGACCTTGATGGCGTGGGCCTTCATCCAGCAGCACGGTGCCTTCCAGCAATTCCAACACCTCAAGCCCGGCGAAGCATTCTTCGACAATCGCGCGACTCCAGAGCAATTCGCGGAGCTTCGGCCCGCCACTGCGGCGCCCTTCCTGCGCGGGCGTGAAGCATTCCAGCACCAGCAAGCCGCCGGGGGCGAGCGCGGCCAGCGCGCCTTGCGTGGCCCGGGCGCGGTCCTCCGGCGGCAAATGCACGAAAATCCAGGCAATCAGGTCAAACCGCGCGCGCGGCCACTCCCAGGCGGCGACATCGGCGGTGATGGTTTGCAGCGCCACGCCACGCTGCCGCGCCAGCGACGCTGCCTTGGCAAGACCCACGCCTGACCAATCCACCGATGTGACCTCCAGCCCCTGGCCCGCCAGCCAGACGCCATTGCGCCCTTCGCCATCGCCAACCGCCAAGGCGCGCATCCCGGGGCGCAGGCGATGCGCTTGGGATTGCAGGTAAAGGTTCGGCGCTTCGCCAAACTCAAAGCCGCCATTCTGGTAGCGTTCATCCCAGGCCAGGCTTGTGCTCATGATCTTCCTCGGGGGGTGGGGCGCCAATCGGGCGGCGCCAATTCAAAGCCGGCGAAATCAAAGGCGGGGCTGACGGTGCAGCCCACCAGCGACCAGCGCCCGAGCGAGACCGCGCTTTGCCACCAGCCCTTCGGCACCAGGGCGAAGGGGCGCTGATGGCGGGAAAGATCGGGGCCAAGGTGAACGGCCTCCGCATCATGCCCATTGGCGGAAAGGCTTAGCGCGAGGGGACCGCCGGCATACCAATGCCAGGCTTCAGCGGCATCCACGCGATGCCAATGGCTGAATTCATCGGCAGCGAGCAGGAAATAGATCGCCGTGCCCGCGCCCCGCCCGCCCGCCTCTGGCGCATCCCGCCAGATTTCGCGGTAATGCCCGCCTTCCGGATGCGGGGCCAAATCAAGCGCGGCAATGACCTGCGCGGCCGTCACGCCAGGGTCGCGCAGGTCAATCATGGCTCAGCCGACCGGCACGGTTTCAGCGAGCGACGCCAGCTTCGAGACTTCCGCAAACCAGGCGGCGAGCTTCGGGCAGGAATCGCGCCAGGGTTCATGGGCGAAGCGGAAATCCAGATAGCCCAGCGCGCAGGCAATGCTGATGGCACCGATATCGCCCAGCCCGCGCGGCGGGTCCTTTTCCAGCGCGGCCAAGGTGCGTTCCACCGCGACTTTTTGGCGCGCATCGAAAGCCTTGCGGCCATCATCCTGAGGATGAGCCATATGCAGGCGCCGGCCCACGGCGGCATCCAGAATGCCATCTGCGGCGGCCTGACGGATCATGGCTTTCAGGCGAGGCGCACTGCCCGTGGGCGGGAAAAGTGGCGCGCCAGACCCGATCGTGTCCAGATATTCACAAATCACTGGGCTGTCATAAATCGCCGTACCGTCATTTGTGACCAGGGCCGGCACCTTGGATAGCGGGTTATCAGCCAGCAATTCGGCGGGGGATTGATGCGGATTGGCGGTTTGCTTGTCGAGCAACCCGGCAATGCCACGGATAAGGGCGCAGACCATCACTTTCCGAACATAGGGGCTGGTGGCGGAGTAATGCAGTTTCATGGGGTATTTCCTTGGGTTATATTAACGAAATGTATCTTTGGCAGCACGAATGCCCGCCAGTGTGGCGACATCCGCCGCGCGCATAAAGGGATTGGCGGCGCGCTCAGACGCGATGGTGCTGGGCAGCGTCGGCTTGCCGGCTGCCCGCTGCGCATGGATTTCCGCAATGCGGGCCTGCAAGGCGGCATTATCTGGTTCCACCGTAATGGCGAAGCGCGCATTGCTTTCGGTATATTCATGCCCGCAGCAGACCAGCGTTTCCCCCGGCAGCGCGGCAAGGGCGGCCAGCGATGCGAACATTTCCCCCGCATCCCCTTCCAGCAAGCGGCCGCACCCCAGCGAAAATAACGTATCGCCGCAAAGCAAAATATGGGAATCAGCGATGTGAAAGGCGATATGGCCGCGTGTATGGCCATCACTGGCCAATACCTTGGTCGGGCTGCCCAAAACATCCACCACATCGCCTGGCTGCACCGCTTGATCCAGCGCCGGCAGCCGATGGCGATCCGCCGCCGCGCCAATCACCTCTGCCCCATAGCGCGCGACCAAGCCCGGCACGCCCGCCACGTGATCCCCGTGGTGATGCGTCAACACAATGAGGTCGAGCTTACCGCCCGCCGCTTCCACCGCGGCGGCCACGGGCGCGTCTTCCGCCGGGTCGCAGACCGCAAGCCTTCCATCGGCAGCGCGGAGCAGCCAAGCGTAATTATCCGAAAGACAGGGAATGGGGGTCGCTGTGAGTGCCATGGGGTCGCCCTTTTGCTGGGGGGCCATCCCATCCGGCCCCGTAAGCCCCTATATCAACCGCATGAGCGGGGAAATCCATGGGCTGGTCCGATTCTATGCCGCCCCGGCCGGGGCGCTGACGGCGCGGCTGCTGCGTCGGCGCTTGGCCGGGCTTTGGCCGCGCCTGACCGGGCTTTCCATCTTGGGGCTTGGCCATGCGGAGCCCTATTTGCCGCTTTGGCGCGATGATGCGGCGCGCTGCATTGCCCTTTCCCCCGCCCAGCTTGGGCCGGCGCGCTTCAGCCAGGCCGGGCTTTCGGCTTCTGTCTTGGCGGAAGAAGACGCGTTGCCCTTCCCTGATCTCAGCTTTGATCGGATCCTGCTGGTCCATGGGTTGGAAACCGCCGAACATGCCGGGCGCTTGCTGCGCGAATGTTGGCGCGTGCTGCGCGATGATGGGCGCTTGCTGGTGGTGGCGCCCAATCGGCGCGGCATTTGGGCGCAGTTTGACCACACACCCTTTGGCCACGGGCAGCCTTATTCGCCGGGGCAGATCACAAGATTGTTACAGGCCCATATGTTTCGGGTGGAACGGCGCGATGCCGCGCTTTACGTGCCGCCCTTCACGCCCTTGATGCGTGCTGGCACGGCCTGGGAAAAAGCCGGGCGCATCATTTGCCCCGCGCGCTGGGCGGGGCTCAGCCTGATCGAGGCGGAGAAGGATGTCTTCGCCGCCGTACCAACCGGGGCGGTGAGGGTGCGGCGGCGTATTCTGGTCCGCGCCTGATTGGCCTTTGGCGCGCGCTGCGCCATGCTGCACCCAAAGCCGCCCTTCTGGTGGCGATGGGAGAAACGCCATGAACCAAGATCCTCGTTGGCAGCAAAGCCTGCGCTACCCAGACCCTTCCATCGTCGCGATGGACCCTGCCTTCAAAAAATACCATTTGGCGCTGTCATCCGTGGAGCGGCTGTACCATGGCACGCGCTGGGGTGAGGGGCCGGTGTGGCTGGGCGATGCGCGCTGCCTTTTATGGTCCGATATTCCGAATAACCGCGTGCTGAAATGGGATGAGGAAACCGGCGCGGTCAGTGCCTGGCGCAAGCCCGCCAACAACGCCAATGGCCATACGCGGGACCGTCAGGGCCGCGTGATTGCCTGCGAGCATATGGGCCGCCGCGTGGTGCGCTTTGAATATGATGGATCAATCACCGTGCTGGCCGATAATTTTCAGGGCAAGCGGCTGAACAGCCCGAATGATGTTGTCGTGAAATCCGATGGGTCCATCTGGTTCACCGACCCGCCCTTTGGCCTGATGGCGAATTATGAAGGGGAACGCGGCACGCCAGAATTGCCGCATACCAATGTCTATCGCATTGATGGCCAGAGCAGTGAAATCACCCTGGCGACGGATGAGGTGAACCACCCCAATGGCTTGGCCTTCAGCCCGGATGAGAAAATTCTCTACGTCATCGAAAGCCGCGCTGACCCGCGCAATATCTTGGCCTTTGATGTCGGGGCCAATGGCAAAACGCTCGGCAAGCGCCGTGTTTTCGTGGCCTGTCAGCCAGGCGAATCACCCGATGGCTTCCGCGTGGATGTGGATGGCAATTTATGGTGCGGCTGGGGCATGACCGCCGAATTTGACGGCGTGCGCGTGTATAATAATGCCGGCGCGCCGATTGGGCATATTCATCTGCCCGAACGCTGCGCCAATGTCTGTTTCGGCGGGCGCTATCGCAACCGGTTATTCATGGCCGCGGCGCAGTCCTTGTATTCGCTGTATGTGAATACGGAAGGCGTCAAGGGCGGTTGAGTTTTTCGCTTGGAACCTCGATGGTCATGGCGAGCAGCCGAAAAGAATGGCTCTTGCCATGGCCATCAAGATTAAGGCTGCCATTCACGCCGCCTTCCAACACTTCATCAATGACAAAGTTAAAGGCGTTGAGCAGCGGCAGGTCATAGCGCTTGCAGGCAGTGGCACCACGGTGGCGGAACAATGCCAGTACTTTTTCTTCCGTGACCTGTTCCGCCAATAACGGATAAAGCGCCGGATCATAGGGCATGAGTGAGAGGTTCACGCGATTGCCCTTATCGCCGGCGCGGCTATGCGCGATGCGGTGCAGCGGGGTTTCGATATTTTGGGTCATCAATTCCACTCCCGCGCTGGCAGGACCCGCGTTTCGGTTGGCACCATATCGCGCGGCACCAGGAAGCTTCGCGTGAGTATCCGCGGTGTCACGCGCCAGCGTGCGCCCGATGTGCCAGCGGTGCCGCAGCAAAGCATGGCCAGCGCTTCGCGTGATGCCTGATCCGCATCATCGCGTGTGGTGGCCTCCACCGCCAAGCGAATGCGAATATCCTGCGGTTCCGGCCCCGCATAGCCGCGCCAAAGCGCGCCATCATCCGAATCATGCACGGAAGCGACGCCGATCAAATCTGCCCGTGCTCGCCGCGCCAGGCCGCGCTGCTTCACGCGTTGCAGCAGCACATCGGCCGTTGCCCGCGCGCGCGCCAAGGCATTGGGGCCAGCCACGCTGATTTCGCCTTCGCCCAACCAGGAACCTTCGTAGCAGGCAGTGACTTTCAGCAAATCTGGCCGCTGACGGCCCTGCAAGCCATGCACGGCAACACGATCCTGCCCGCTTGGCGTTAGATGCGCCCCGGTAATATCCAGGATCACATCCGGGGTGATATAGGTCGAAGGATCATGCAATTCATACAAAAGCTGTTCCTTGACCGTGCGCTGATCGACAATGCCGCCTGTGCCTTCTGGCTTGGTGATCAGCAAGGATAGATCGCGCCCGACCTCGGCAATCGGAAAGCCGATATTGGCGGGATCGGGGATATCCTTGAAGCCTGGGTCCCAGAAAACGCCGCCCGTTACCTGGCTGCCGCATTCCAGCAAATGCCCCGCTGCCGCACCAACGGCCAGCGCCTGCCAATCATCCTCGGCCCAACCGAAATAATGCATGAGGGGCGCGATGGCCAAGGCGGGGTCTGAGGTGCGCCCCGCCACCACAATTTGTGCGCCGGCGGCAAGCGCTTCAGCCAAAGGTGCCGCGCCGATATAGGCATTGGCGGAAACGAGTTTCCAGGAAGACATATCAAGCCCGGCATCCGCTTCATGCACGGCAAGCTTATCGAGATTGACTCTATCCGAAACATCATCGCCCGTCACAAGACCAATGCGGAGTTCTGGCAGGCCGAGTTTCTTCGCGAGCCGTGCAATGGCCCGCGCGGCAGCGGCAGGATTGGCCGCGCCGAAATTGCCGAGAATGGGAATGCCCGCGCGGGCGCAATCCACCAGGATGGGTTCCAGCAACCTTTCCAGCATGGGTTCATAGCCGGCTTCCGGATCGCGCCGGCGTTCAAGCTGCGCCAAAGCCACCGTGCGTTCGCCCAGGCATTCGAAGAACATGGCCGCGGGCAGTCCGCGCTTGACCAGGCTGCGCACCACCGGGATGGGGGCGTCAATCCGATCCCCGGAAAAACCCGCACCATTGCCGACCAGAAACAGATCACTCACGCTGGGCACTCCCTTGAGCATTTTCAAGCCAAGTGGGATCACTTGGCGACTCGGAAAATGCGATCAAACAAAAGTTTAGAGTGGTTCCCGTGAACCAAGGTGAACGGAAACCGCTCTAATCGCGGCGCCGAGTGTGGCCGCGTCACTATCGTCAAAGGCAATTGGGTTGATGGCAAGCAGGCCCTGGCCGATGCGCCCGGAATCAAGATGAATGGCGGGGCGATGGGCGCGGAGCCTTGCATCCGCGGCTTGTGCGGTGGCCGCATCTAGCAGGCGCCATTCCAGAATGGGCAGACCTGGCTTGGCGCCATCTGGCACAAGGCGAAGGTTTGGCGGGTGCCCCGCCGCCAGCAGCACCGCTTCAAGCCGCGCCTGCCAGTGCGCGCTGCGTTGCATTGGATCATCCGCCACAAAGCGCCGCAAAGCCACGATCAGGCCAATGATTTCTTCCTTGCCGATTTTGCAGGAACGCCCAATGCCGTGATACGGCAGGCCACGCATTTGCGCGAGTGGCGCGAATTCTGCCGGCGCGATGAACTCCGCTTCCGGCATATCAAGATCAAGCATTTGCGCCAGCGCGGAGGAGACAAGATCACGCCGCCCGGCAAGAATCCCCGAAGATTGCGGCCCACCCAAAGCCTTGCCGCCGGAATAACACACCAGATCGGCGCCCTCGGCGATGAAGCGCTTCAGGTTTTCGGTGGGTGGCAATTGCGCTGCCGCATCCACCAGCACGGGGATATGCCGTTCACGTGCCACACGCACCACATCGGGCAGCGGTGGTTCGCTTTGCGCGCCCGCCAGATAATAAACCGCCGCGGTGCGATCCGTGATGGCGTCAGCGATTTCCCAGGGCGCGGCATCGCGCACGCCGGGGCCGGAAACGCGGTCTGGAATGCCGATTTCAATGATGCGTCCGCCCGCCACGCGCAAGGCGCGATCATACATATTGCGCTGGCTGCGGATGGTGATGAATTCATCCGGCATGCCGCGCGTATCTGGCAGGCGGTTCATCGCGCCCGGATCAAGCCGCGCCATGCAAGCCGCCGCACCAAGCAAAACCGCCGCAGAGGCACCCGAAGTGACAATGCCCGCTTCCGCGCCGGTGGCTTTGCTGATTTCTCGGCTGGCGGCGGCTTGCAGATGATGCATTTCAATGGTGGCGCGCGCGGCTTGCGTCATGGCGGCCAGCACTTCGGGCGCCATCAGCCCGCCGGAAAGCCGCGTATTCGTGCCATAGGCATTGATGATGCGCGGCACACCCAATTCATCATAGATCATGTTTGTGGTCCCGATAGCGTGCGGCGCAAAGCATCACGCCAAAGCGCGTAGCGACTATCCGCTTCAGCGCGGTTCATTTGTGGGATGAAACGGCGTTCCAGCTGCCAATACGTGGCCCCTGCGTCACCAGGTGGGGCGCAAAGCCCTGCCTGCATGCCTGCCAGGTAAGCTACGCCCAGCGCGGTGGTTTCCAGGATGGTGGGTCGGTCTACAGGCGCGCCCAACTGGTCTGCCAGGAATTGCATGGTCCAATCGGAAGAAACCATGCCGCCATCAACGCGCAAAACGGTTTCCTTGGTGCCCTGCCAATCCGCATGCATGGCTTCGATCAGATCGCGCGTTTGAAACGCAACGCTTTCCAACGCAGCTCGACATAATTCGGCGCGGCCGCTGCCGCGTGTGAGGCCGAATATGGCGGCCTGCGCCTTGGCATCCCAATGCGGTGCGCCAAGCCCGGCGAATGCCGGCACCAGCACCACCCGCTGCGCTGGGTCTGCCTGCGCGGCGAGAACGCCGGCTTCCTTCGCATGACTGATGATTCCCAGGCCATCACGCAGCCATTGTACCGCGGCGCCGGCCACGAAAATCGCGCCTTCCAGCGCGTAATGGCGCTTGCCTTGCAATTGGTAAGCGATGGTCGTCAGCAGCCGATTGCGCGACGCGACCGGTGTTTCGCCCGTATTCAACAGCACAAAACAACCCGTGCCATAGGTGGATTTCACCATGCCCGGCGCGAAGCAGCCCTGGCCAATCGTTGCCGCCTGTTGATCACCCGCCATGCCACGAATGGGAATGGCGGCACCCAACAGCGCGGGATCTGTTTCGCCAAAATCCCCGGCGCAATCGCGCACTTCCGGCAAGATAGCTTCTGGGATACGAAACAGGCGTAGTAGCTCAGCATCCCAAACACCGCGCCGGATATCGAACAACATGGTGCGCGCGGCATTGGTAGCATCCGTTGCATGCACGCGCCCGCCCGTCAGGCGCCAGAGCAAGAAGCAATCCACCGTGCCGAAGGCCAGCGCCCCGCGTTCCGCCGCCGCCCGCGCACCCGCGACATTGTCCAGCAGCCAGGCAAGCTTGGTGGCGGAGAAATAGGGATCAGCCAGCAGCCCCGTACGTTCCGTCAGCAGCGCTTCATGGCCCTCGGCGCGCAGCTTCGCGCAGGCATCGGCCGTGCGGCGATCCTGCCAGACGATGGCGCGGTGCAGGCAGCGCCCTGTCGCGCGGTCCCACAGCAGCGTAGTCTCTCGCTGATTGGTGATGCCAATGCCGGCGACATCAGCCGCGCTGCCGCCCGCTTTCTCCAATGCCTGACGCAAGGTAGTGATGGCGCCCTGCCAGATATCTTCCGGCTCATGTTCCACCCAGCCGGGTGAGGGGAAATGCTGCGGCAATTCCATTTGCGCCGTCGCACGCGGCGCAAGATCGGCCCCGAAGGCGATGGTGCGCGTGGAGGTGGTGCCCTGATCAAGCGCAAGCAGCAGGGGGTTTTTCATGCCGTGGCCTTTCCTTCCCTGCGAGAGCATAATGCGGGAAAGGAGATTGCGCGATGGCCATTCAGCTTTTTGAACTCTGTGGTGCCGATCCGGCGCGGCGCTTCAGCCCCTATTGCTGGCGGAGCCACCTGGCGCTCGCCCACAAGGGGCTGACGATTGAGACCATTCCCTGGCGCTTCACGGATAGGGCGGCGATTGGCGCGCATGGGGCGCAGAAGGTGCCGGTGATGTTGGATAATGGTCGCGCCATTGTCGATTCCTGGGCGATCGCAGAATATCTGGAAGATACCTATCCGGATCAGCCTTCTCTGTTCGGTGGCACGGGCGGGCGCGCGCTGGCGCGCTTCATCAATGCCTGGGGTGATGCGGTGCTGCATGCCGGGATTGCGCGGCTGGTGGTTTCCGACATTGTGCAGCATTTGGCGCCGGAAGATGCGGCGTATTTTGTGCCGGATCGGGAAAAGCGCTTCGGCATGAAGCTTGAAGCCGTAACGGCAGATCGCGCCGAACGGGTGAAGGGTTTTCGGGATAGCCTGATGCCGCTGCGTATCGCGTTGCGGTCTGCGCCCTTCCTGCATGGCGATAAGCCCGGCTATGCGGATATGATCGTCTTTGGCGGCTTCCAATGGGCGCGCTGCGTCAGCGCCTTCCCGCTTCTGACCCAAGATGATGCGGTTTATGCTTGGCGGGAGAGGATGCTGGATGCCTATGGTGGCATCGCCCGCGCTGCGCCGGCCTATGCGGAAGCCTGAACCGCGACTTCTTTTTGCTTGAAAGGCGGCGCGCTTCGGGCTTGGCTTGCGGTATTCGCTTCGATCCAGAAGCCAGGAGGCCGCCATGCCCGCATCCACCCTGATCCGCAACGCCGCCTGGACCGCCGAATGGGATGGCGTCACAGGGCGTAATTTCTACAGCCAGGGCAAGGATGTGCTACTGGCCGATGGGCGCATCGCCGCCATCACGCCGCATGATCCTTCCGCCCCGCCACCCGCGGGCGCTGAGGTGATTGATGGCAGCAAGCTTCTGGTCATGCCGGGGCTGATTAACATCCACACCCACCCGACAACGGAACCCGCCGGGCGCGGTGTGCGGGAAGATCATGGCGTGCCGGAACAGCAAATGACCGGGCTATTTGAACGCTTGCAAGCCTTCAAGCTGGATCAGCAGGGCCAAGCGGCAGCGATGCGGCTTGCCTATGCCGAGTTGATGTCAGCCGGTGTCACCAGCGTGGTGGATTTGTCGCCTCCCTTTCCATCTTGGCTTTCCATCATGGCGGAAAGCGGCCTGCGCGGTTGGGCGGGGGCGGGCTATGCGGCAGCGCGCTGGGGCATGGAAGCGCCACAGACCGTGACCTGGATGTGGAACCGCGAAGATGCGCGCCGGCAATTCGACGCTGCCAAGCAATTCATGAAAGAAGCCGAAGCCGATCCATCTGGCCGGCTGACCGGCATTGTCTTCCCCGCGCAGATTGACACGGTGGAGGAGGAGATGCTGCGCGAAAGCATCGCCTATGCCGCCGAAACCGGTCGGCCCTTTACCACGCATATCTCCCAATCAGTGGTCGAAGTGCGAGAGATTATTCGTCGCCATGGCGTCACACCCATTCAATGGGCGGCGGGTATTGGGCTGCTGACGCCGCGCAGCATTCTGGGCCATGCGATTTTTATCGATGAGCATATTTCAATCGGCTGGCATACCGCGAAGGATATTGGCTTGATGGCTGATACCGGGGCGACGGTTGCGCATTGCCCATCCCCCTTTGCGCGTTACGGCGAACATTTGCGCCATTTCGGCAAATATCGCGCGCGCGGCGTGAACATGGGGTTTGGGACGGATTGCGCGCCGCATAACCTGATTGAGGAAATGCGCTTGGCGATTATTCTGGCGCGCAATGCCTCGCGGGATATTGCCGCCGCCGATACAGGCAGCGTTTTCCATGCGGCCACAGTGGGTGGCGCTGATGCCTTGGGGCGGCGTGACCTTGGCCGTCTGCAACTGGGCGCTTCAGCCGATATCGTGCTGGTGGATTTGGCGCATCCGCTGATGACCCCGCCGCGTGATCCGTTGCGCGCGTTGGTGTTTCATGCGGCGGATCGCGCCGTGAAACGGGTGATGGTGGGTGGCGAGACGATTTATGCCGATGGCCGCCCCACCAAGTTAGATGTCGCGGATGCCGCCGGCATTCTGGCGGAAAGCCAGGCCAAGATGCTGCGAGATTCAATTGGCCGGGATTATCGCGGGCGGAGCGGCGATGAAATTACGCCGATCAGCCTGCCAATCCATTAGCGCTTATTGCACCACGGCGATCTGCTGCGGGTCTATGCGGAGCCAAAGCTTTGTGCCCACCGCATGGGCGGCAAGCGGTGGTGCCGCAGCGCGCAGGCGAAGCTCCGCCCCTTCCGGACGCAGCACATAATCCCAGGCTTCACCCAGATAAGTGCGTTCCAGCACTGTCACTGGCATGATCAGTTCTGCGCTTTCATGCGTGGGTTCGGTCAGATGCAGGCTCATGGCCTGTGGGCGGAGCGACAGCAGAATGTCGCCCGATACATCAGGCGAAATGCCAGCTACTGCCGCGGGGCCAAGCGATAAGCGGCCAAGCAGCAAAGCACCCGCTTCCACCCGCGCTTCCAGCAGATTGGTGCGCCCGACAAAACCCGCGACAAAGCGCGTGCGTGGCTTGGTGTAGAGCAAATGCGGGGCATCAACCTGTTCAATCCGGCCCGCATTCATCACCGCAATCCGGTCCGATGTCGCCATGGCTTCGGATTGGTCATGGGTGACATAAACGGTGGTAATACGGAATTCATCATGCAGGCGGCGGATTTCGAAGCGCATTTCCTCCCGCAGATTGGCATCCAGGTTAGACAGCGGTTCATCCAGCAGCAGCACGGCGGGCTTCACGACAATGGCGCGCGCAAGGGCCACGCGCTGCTGCTGGCCGCCGGAAAGCTCGGCCGGGTAGCGCCCCGCCAGATGGCCCATTTTCACCACATCCAGAATTTCAGTTACGCGGCGCTTGATTTCATTGCTGGGCAGTTTGCGGAGCGTGAGGCCAAAGCCGACATTCTCCGCCACCGTCATATTCGGCCAAATGGCATAGGATTGGAAAATCATGGACATCCCGCGCCGTTCCGGCGGCAGCACCGCGCCGGGGGCGGAAAGCACGCGGCCATCCACGGAAATCGTGCCGGCATTGGGTTCAACAAAGCCGGCGATCATGCGCAGCGTCGTGGTCTTGCCGCAGCCTGATGGACCCAGAAGGGACAGGAATTCCCCTTCTTCCAGCGTCAGGTCAATCGCGTCCACAACAACATTTTTGCCATAGGCTTTTGTGAGGCCAGAAAGAGTCAGGCGCGGCATATCAATCCCTCCGCAGCATGAAATCGCGGCCAACCAGCTTCATGCCGATGCCGACAAATACCATGGTGATTACCAACAATATGCCACCAAAGGCGGATACCAATTCGAAATTCCCCTGCTCACTCAGATCATAAAGCAGCACGGACATGGTGCGCGTACGTGGGCCGACCAGGAAGATCGCCGCCGATAATTCGCGCGAGGCGACGATAAAGACAATCAGCCAGCCACCCAGTAGCGATGTTTTCAGCAGGGGCGCGGTGATGCGGCGGATGGTTTGCAGCCGCCCGCTGCCCAGGATGCGCGCGGCTTCTTCCATTTCGGGATGGAGCGCGCGGATGGAGGCCTGCGCATTGGCATAGGCAATCGGCAGGAAGCGTGCAGCAAACGCCAGAATAATCAGCAAAGCGCTGCCATAGAGCATGAGTGGCGGCCCGGCATAGGCTGCATAAAAGCCAATCGCCAAGACAATGCCAGGAATGACGAAGGGCGCCATGGCCAGGAAGGCCAAGCCATCAGCGAAGCGAAACAGCTTGCGTACAACGATATAGGCAATCAGCAAGGCCAGGATCAGCGCCAAGCTTGCCGAAGCCGCCGAAAACCAGATGGTATTCCACACGCTTTGCAAAGCCATATCATGTTCAAACAGTAGCATCCGGTAATTTCGGAAGGTGAGGTTATCCAAGGAAAGCCCGCGCCCCCAAGCTTTAGCGAAGGAGGCTTGCAGCAGCACTAGCAGAGGCTTCAGAACCGCCAGCAGCGCCACGCCAAAGCACCAGGCGAACAGAACCCAACGCCAGGGGCCAAGCTTGATCTGCCGTCTTTCGCCGCCTTTTCCAGTCTGTGAGACAAACCCTTTGCGGGAAAGCAGCAGCTTCTGCACCCCAATCAAACAAACCGTGATCAGCAAAAGTGGAATGGCATAGGCCGCCGCCACTTCTACCCGCACCGGGTCTTCAAAAAACTGCCAAAGCTGCGTTGTCACCACATTGATGCGGGCGGGAATACCGATGATGGCCGGGGTGCCGAATAATGCGATTGTTTCAAGAAAGATCAGAATAAAGCCACCCAGGATGGAAGGCCACACCAAAGGCAACGTCACCTTGCGCATGGTGGTCCAGGTGCCCGCGCCCATGATATTTGCCGCATCCTCCATTTCGGAAGAAATCAGGTCAAGTGCGGATTTGACGAAAATAAAGACCAGCGGGAAGGAATGCAACGCAATCACAAAGGCCATGCCGGTGAAGGTATAGACATTCATCAGCGGTTCCTGCGCGCCAGTGACGGCGCGCCAGACCTGATTGATCCAGCCGGCATTTGGCCCCGCCAGCAAAATCCAGCCAATGGCGCCAAGATAAGGCGGCATTACAAACGCGGCCAGCACCATGGCCCAGGTGAAGCCCTTGCCCGGCATATCCGTGCGTGAAACAGCCCAGGCCATGGGTACCGCGATGATGGTGGAAATCGTGGCACTCAACAGCCCCAGCAGTAGGGAATTGCGCAAGGCATCCAGATAGCGTTGCCGGCCATAGGCAGTCGCGTAATTCATCAAAGTGAAGTCGCCGGTTTCCTGTTCCTCAAAGCTGATCAACAGCATCTTGAGGAGCGGCGCCGCAATCAGGAAAATCAGCGCTGCTACCAGCAGAAGCCAGAGCAGCGTGACCGGTTCCAGCATGCGCAGCCTGGCACCAAAACCAGGATGCGGTGCAGCGGCGAGAGCAGCGCCTTCAGCCATAGGTTTTGTCAGATCCCGAAGGTTTCGCGCCAGGCATCGCGCACTTCCGGTACGCCTTTTTCGGCATCTTCAATGGAGGGTGCGAGCATTTTTACCTGATCCAAAGGGCGGGACCCTTCCGGCGGCGGCACATCCGGGCGGATGCTTTCATTGAATAGCAACCGGATTGCGGTCGAAAGCCCAACGCCTGTCTGGAATTCCATGAACAGCTTCGCGGCATTGGGGTGCGGCGCATTGCGGATAATGGCGGAAGGTGAAAGCGCGGCCAGCACGCCTTCTTCCGGATAAATCAGCTTGAGCGGATTGCCGCGCGACATGCTGAACAGGGTGGAGGCGGAAGGCACCGCAACACCAACGCCGCGTTCGCCGGCATTCATGGTGGTTACGGGATCAATGGAAGAACGCCCGATTTGCGGCTTGTTACGCTCAAGTTGCTTGAAATAATCCCACCCATAAAGCCGGCGCATTTCCATCGCCCAAAGGCCGATGGCGCCGCTGAAGCCAGGATGGCCGACGGCGAGCTTGTCCTTCCACTTGGGGTCCAGAATATCCTTCCAGGATTTCGGCGCATCGGCTTCCGATACCAGGCGCGTATTATGTGCCAGCAGGTAAATGCCAAGGAAGCTGGATTGATAGAAATTATCCGGATCCGCCACGCGCAAATCAGGGAGAAGGCCATCTGCATTTTTGGGACGGAATTGCATCAGGCGATTCTGGCGCTTCAACTGAACGTAATGCCCGCCATTGGTGGAAGACAGGATATCGCATTGCGCCACCCCAGCGCGCAAATCTTGCGACAGGCGCTGAAAGGCCACTTGGGATGTGCTGCGCACCACATTGCAGCGCACACCTGGGTAGCGTTCATTGAAGGCGCGGCCGGCGGCTTCGGACGCTTCCGCGCTATACTGGCCGGAATACCAGGTGATTTCGCCTTCACGCTTGGCGGCTTCATACAGAACCCGCTCATGCTCGGGCATCGGTCCTTGTGCGAAGGCCTTGCTGGTGGCAGCGGCCCATGCGCCAAGCGCCAACATACCGCGACGATCAATCATCATCATTGCGTGCTTCCTCCCCGGGGTTGCGGGCGCTCAATCGGCGCTCCGGATTACTTTCGCGGAAGCTTGCCACTCCCGCCGAAGCCTGTAAACCATGCGGGAAATAGGGAGGGCGATCATGGCTTTGATAGACCGTATCGGGGTGGATGTTGGACGCAAGCTGAAGCTTGAAGACGCCATTGAATGGGCAGCGCGGAACCAGGTGCGCCACATAGATATCCAATTGGACACTGGCGAGAACAAGGTGAACATGTTCGATGGTGCGCGCTGCCGCGCCATTGTCGCCTCTGCCCGCGCCAATGGCGTAACCATTGCGTTACACACGCTTTCCGCCGTGAATGTCGGCGAATACTCGCCGTTTCTGTCGGAAGCGGTGGATGCCTATATGCGCGCCTATATTGAAGTGGCGCCGAAGCTCGCAGCCGAATGGATCGTGGTCCATGCCGGCTATCACTTCACCGCCGATGTGCCGATGCGCATGGAAGCGGGGCGGGATCGCTTGCAGCGCATGGTCCAGCACGCGGAAAAGCATGGCGCGCTACTGCTGCTTGAAAACCTGAATGTGGAACCGCCTACAGCCGAGGTGCATTACCTGGCCCATACGCAGGAAGAATGGCGCTATTATTATGATGCGATCAATTCGCCCGCCTTTGCGCTTTCCTTCACCGCCAATCATGCGCATCTGATGCCCGATGGTGTGGCCGCCTGGGTGGCGGGCATTCCGATGGACCGCGTACGCGAAGTGCGGCTCGCGGATTGCTGGCGCAATGGGCATGAGGAACATCTGGTGCCCGGCCAGGGTAATTTCGATTTTGGCGATATGTTCCGCCTGATCGAAGCACGCGGCTTCAAGGGGCATTACACCAATGCTTTTGGCACGCTTGAAGAAATGCAATGGGCGCGCGGCTATATGGTGGAGAAGGCCCGCGCCGCCGGGGTTAAGGTGGACTGAACCGCCCCGGCACGGACTTTGCTGAACCCCCCCCGGAAAAACAACACCGGGGCTTTAAACCATGTCCATTTCTCGCTTTTCGCGCCGCGCGCTGTTGGGTGCTGGTGCTTCTGGCCTGACCCTGCCGCTTATTCCTGAGGCGTTCAGCCCGGCTTTTGCCCAAGGCGCAGGCGAAAGAACGCTACGCTACGGTATTTCCATGGCCGATATTCCGCAAACGACCGGCCAGCCGGATCGCGGCGCGGGCGCTTATCAATTCACCGGCTATACGCTGTATGACCCGCTGGTTGCCTGGGAAATGGATGTGGCGGACCGGCCCGGGAAGCTCATGCCTGGTCTTGCGACATCCTGGGAGACCGATCCGGCGGATCGTAAGCGCTGGATTTTTCGGCTGCGGCCAGGCATAAAATTCCATGACGGGTCGGATTTCGATGCCGATGCGGTGATCTGGAATTTCGAAAAAGTGCTCAATCCGCAGGCGCCGCATTTTGACAATAGGCAGGCCGCCCAGGTGCGCCCGCGCCTGCCTTCCGTCGCATCTTGGCGCAAGATTGACGCCATGACGGTGGAAGTCACCACCAAAACCGTGGACAGCATCTTCCCCTATCAGATGCTGTGGTTCCTGATTTCCTCGCCCGCACAATATGAAAAGCTTGGCCGGTCCTGGGAACGCTTTGCAAATGAACCTTCGGGCACGGGCCCTTTCCGTATGGGGCGGTTAGTGCCGCGCGCCAGTGTCGAATTGCTGCGCAACACAGGCTATTGGAACCCCGCGCGCATGGCGAAGGTGGATCGCATTGTGCTGGTCTGCGCGCCGGAAGCCGTCACGCGGTCCAATGCGCTGCTGACCGGGCAGGTGGACCTGATCGAAACGCCGGCCCCAGATATTGTTGGGCGGCTTCGCCAATCCGGTGCGCGGATCATGGAAAACATCACGCCGCATGTCTGGAATTATCATTTGAGCCTGCTGGAAGGCTCCCCCTGGCGCGATCTGCGCCTGCGTCAGGCGGCGAATTTGGCGATTGATCGCGCCGGCGTTGTGGCGCTGATGAATGGGTTGGCGAAGCCGGCCGTTGGCGTGGTTGACCCATCCTCCCCTTGGTTTGGCAACCCGAGCTTCAAAATCAGGCATGACCCTGCCGAGGCGCGTCGCTTGCTCTCGGCTGCCGGCTTCACGCCGCGCAATCCGCTGCGGACGAAATTCATCGTCGCCACGGGCGGCAGCGGGCAGATGCTGTCCATGCCGATCAATGAATTCATCCAGCAAAGCTGGCGCGAAGTGGGGATCGAGGTTGAATTCGTGCCGGTGGAATTGGAAGTGCTCTACACTTGCTGGCGCCAGGGTGCCGCGGGTGAATTGGCGCGCAACAATAACGTCACCGCCAATAATGTCGCCTATGTCACCAGCGATCCACTTTACGCGCTGATCCGCTTTTTCCATTCCAACCAAATAGCACCAACCGGCGTGAATTGGTCCCATTATCGCGATGCGGAAATGGATCGGCTGATTGATACCGCGCTCAATAATTTTGATCCGGCCGAGGTGGATCGGCTCATGGCGAAAGTCCATGAAAAAGCAGTGGATGAGGCGCTATTGGTCTATGTGGTGCATGATACCAATCCGCGCGCGCTGGGGCGCAATGTGCGCGGCTATACACAGGCGCAGCATTGGTTCCAGGATTTAACGACGCTTTCCTAAGGCGGGCGGCATATCGAACCCGCCACCTGGCAGCCGGTGCGCATGGATAGCGGGCCGAGCCTATGGGGCCATGACTGGCATTGGGCCGGGCCGGAAGCGGTGGCCAAGGGACGGGAAATGCGTTTGGCGTGCGGCGCGGCGGAGTAAGGCGCGTCTTTTCCCCGTCATCCCCGTAATCCCCAGGGGCAGACTCCTCCACGCTGGGCTATAAGGGGGCATGAATAGTTTTGACCCATCGCCCGGCGCCGTCCCCGGGACCGGTTTACTCGGCCTTTCGCAGCGTATCCCACCCTCAAACCTGGCTGCCGAACAGGCGCTGCTCGGCGCGCTTTTGGCCAATAACAAGGCGTTTGAGCGCGTCGGCGAATATCTGGCGCCGGACCACTTCGCCGATCCGGTCCATGGGCGGATTTTCCACGCCATCAAGCGGCGCGTGGAAGCGGGCCAGCTTGCCGATGCGGTGACACTGCGCGCTGAATTCGAACATTCAGGCTTATTGGATGAGGTCGGCGGGCCTGCCTATTTGGCGCAGCTTCTCTCGGCCATGGTGGGCGTTATCAATGCCGGCGAATATGGCCAGGTGATTTACGATGCCTGGCTGCGCCGGCAATTGGTGGATTTGGGCGAAGTGGTGGTGAACCGGGCCTTTGGTTCGGAAGCGGAACTGGACGCCAAGGGGCAATTGGAATCCGCGGAACAGGCTTTGTTTGAATTGGCGAAAGAAGGCGGCGCGGGTGAGGGGGGCTTCCTCACTTTTGAGCGCGCGCTGACCATCGCCGTGCAGCATGCGGAAAAGGCTTTTACGACGCCGGGCGGGGTTTCCGGCCTTGCCACCGGTTTGCGCGATTTGGATGCGAAAACGGGCGGGCTGCATCCATCCGATCTGCTCATCATCGCGGGCCGCCCCGGCATGGGCAAAACCGCGCTCGCGACCAAAATCGCCTTTGGCGCGGCAAAGGCCGTGCTCCGCCACGCGCAGGAAGCGGACCCCAATGCGGTGCCCAAGGGTGGGGTTGCGTTGTTCTCCCTGGAAATGAGCGCGGATCAATTGGCGACACGTTTGCTTGCGGAAGAATCACGCATTTCGGGCGACCGTATTCGGCGTGGCGAGATCAGCCAGCGCGATTTTGACCGCTTTCTGGAAGTCAGCCGCGAATTGGCATCCCTGCCGCTGAATATTGATGACACGCCGGCGATCAGCATCTCCGCACTACGTACACGCTGCCGGCGCTTGCAGCGGACCAAAGGGCTTGATCTGATTGTGGTGGATTACCTGCAATTGATGCGCCCCGCGGCGGGCACGCGGCCGGAAAGCCGCGTGCTTGAAATCAGCATGATCACGCAGGGGCTGAAGGCACTCGCCAAGGAATTGTCTGTGCCTGTCATTGCGCTGTCTCAGTTGTCCCGCGCTGTGGAAAGCCGTGAAGACAAGCGCCCGCAGCTTTCGGATTTGCGTGAATCTGGCTCAATCGAACAGGATGCCGATGTGGTCATGTTCGTCTATCGCGACGAATATTATTTGATGCAGCGCGCGCCTAAGGAGCTTTCCTTCGACAATTCCGAGAAATTCCAGGGTGCGGTGGATAAATGGCAGAAGGATATGGAAATGGCGCATAACAAGGCGGAATTGATCATCGCCAAGCAGCGCCATGGCCCGACCGGCACCATCAAGCTGTTCTTTGAAGCCGAATTCACGCGCTTTGGGGATTTGGAAACGCAGCATGATGATGGTTTCGGGGGCTGATCCCGGTTCCGCATGATGGACCCTTCTGCGGTTTTGCATATTGATCTGGTGGCCATTGTCGCGAATTGGCGCGCGCTCGCCGCACGCGCCGCGCCAGGTGCCGTGGCGGGGGTGGTGAAGGCCAATGCCTATGGGCTGGGGGCGGTGCAGGTCGCGCGTGCCTTACATGCTGCCGGCTGCCAGCATTTTTTCGTGGCGCATCTTTCGGAAGGCATGGCGCTGCGGGCTGGTCTTGGCGCTGGGCCGATGATTGCCGTGCTGGATGGCTTTGCCCCCGGAGCTGATGAAAACGCTGGGCTGGTCCCGGTGCTGAACAGCCTTGGCGATGTGCTGGCCCATGGCGCCGCCGGGCGCAGCACGGGCAGGGCGCGGCAGGCATTGTTGCATCTGGATACGGGCATGGCGCGGCTTGGGCTGGATGCGGGCGAACAGGCGCGGCTGGCGGAGGACCATTCCCTGCTGGCGGGGCTCGATCTGCTTTATGTCATGACGCATCTGGCCTGCGCGGATGAACCGGACCATCCGCTCAATGCCAAACAGGCAGCGCGTTTCGCCCGCGCCTGCGCGGGGCTTCCCAGACTGCCACGTTCCTTTGCCAATTCATCCGGCCTGTTTTTGGGCGCGGATTATGCCTCAGACCTCGCCCGGCCAGGCTGCGCGCTCTATGGCATCAACCCCACGCCCGGGGCGCCCAACCCCATGCTGCCAGTGATCCGGCTGGAGGCGCCCATCCTGCAAATCCGCGAAATCCCCGCCGGCGCCAGCGTTGGCTATGGCGCTTCCTTTGTCGCGGCGCGGCCCAGCCGGATTGCCACCATTGCGGTCGGCTACGCGGACGGCTACCTGAGAAGCCTATCCGGGCAGGGTGTCGCGGCCTATCGCGACATGATCCTGCCCATGGTGGGGCGCGTTTCCATG
Organism: uncultured Rhodospirillales bacterium; assembly: GCA_903927465.1. Lineage (GTDB taxonomy): Bacteria > Pseudomonadota > Alphaproteobacteria > Acetobacterales > Acetobacteraceae > Neoroseomonas. Next base: position 22,620 of record CAIYMY010000163.1, read on the forward strand.
GATTTAATCACGCTGGATGTGACGGATGCGCCGGGCATTGCGCCTGGCGATGTGCTGCAATTGATCGGCGGCACCGCGCCTTCGCCCGATGATCTGGCGGCGCGCGCCGGCACGATTGGCTATGAAATCCTGACATCGCTGGGCGATCGCTATCGCCGCGCCTATGGGGCTGCCTGAGCTTGACCGCGATACTGAACCCCATCGCCGCCTTGGGCCGTGCCGTGCTCGGCGCCTTGCAGGGCGTTGGCACCGTGGTGTTGTTTGCGCTGGAAGGCGTTTCGCATCTGTTTCGCCCGCCCTTCTATGGCCGGCTGTTCCTGCGCCAAGTGGTGGAGATTGGTTATTTCTCGCTGCCTGTTGTGGCGCTGACCGCGTTTTTCACCGGCATGGTGCTGGCGCTGCAAACCTATACTGGCTTTGCGCGCTTCAATGCCGAAGGGGCGGTCGCGAATGTTGTGGTGCTTTCCATCACGCGTGAATTGGGCCCGGTGATTGCCGGGCTGATGGTGGCAGGGCGTATTGGCGCGGCCTTCGCCGCCGAAATCGGCACCATGCGCGTGACAGATCAGATAGATGCGCTGACCACGCTTTCCACCAACCCGATGAAATACCTGGTGGCGCCCAGGCTTTTGGCCGGCACCGTGGCGCTGCCCTTCCTTGTGATTATTGCCGATACTCTGGGGGTGATGGGCGGCTGGCTGATCGGCACGGCGAAGCTTGGCTTCAACTCCGCCGGGTATTTGCGCGCCACGCTTGATTTCATGCAGACCATGGATGTGGTCTCGGGCCTGGTTAAGGCTTCGGTCTTTGGCTTTGTGATTGCGCTGATGGGCTGCTGGTGCGGCTATAATAGCCGCGGTGGCGCGCAGGGTGTGGGTGCGGCGGCGACATCGGCGGTGGTGATTTCCTCCATCCTGATCCTGGCGCTGGATTATATCATTACCGAGATGTTCTTCGCACGATGAGTGGCGCAGTGCCGAAAATTCGCCTGCGTGGGCTGTCAAAAGCCTTTGGGCCGAAGCAGGTGCTCGATGGCGTGGATCTGGATATCCGCGCCGGGCATGGCATGGTTATTCTGGGTGGTTCGGGTTCCGGCAAATCCGTCACCATCAAATGCATCCTGGGGCTGATTGAACCCGATGCCGGCAGCATTGAAATTGATGGCCAGAACATCCTGAAACTGCCGCGGCAGGAGCGTGAGGCGCTGAATGACCGCATCGGCATGTTGTTTCAGAATGGCGCGCTGTTTGATAGCCTGCCGGTCTGGGAAAATGTCTGCTTCAAGCTGCTGGCGCAAAAGCGCATCACCCGCGCGCGCGCCCGCGACAAGGCGGCCGAGGTGTTGGCGCAGGTTGGCCTAGCCGCATCGGTGGGCGATCTTTCCCCATCTGAGCTTTCGGGCGGTATGCAAAAGCGCGTGGCCCTTGCGCGCGCCATTGCGGCAGAGCCCGAGATCATTTTCTTCGACGAACCCACCACCGGGCTTGATCCCATCATGGGCGCGGTGATTGATGGGCTGATTATGGATGTTGTGCATCGGCTGGGCGCGACCGCTGTTTCCATCACGCATGACATGGCAAGTGCCCGGCGGATTGGCGATGATGCCGCCATGATCCATAAGGGCCGCATCATCTGGACTGGTGAGGCAGCCAAGCTTGGCCAGACCGGCAATGCCATGGTGGACCAATTCGCCCGTGGGGAGCGGGAAGGGCCGATACAGATGGAACTTAGGAAGTAATCGATCAGGCGTCAGAGAGAAGTAATATCTTCGGCCTTTTGACCTAAAATCCAGCCTTCGAAATTGCAAATTTCCGGATCATGAGGGGCGCCAGCGGCACGGCGACCATTGGCAACCTCAATCATGCCACAGGCACCACAGAAGGCATCAAACCTGTCTTCACCATCCGCAGCGGCGCCGAAACCATCTTGTAGTTGTGCGTCAACATCTTCGGAAAGTGAGATGCTTCTTTTTTCCATAAATGCTCGGATTGTCTGAATGAATTCGCGTCGCTTTGCCTGGGATCTTTTCCCGCCTTTGCCCTGGAACTTGATGCCAAGCCATCCATACATCTCAGCCGGATAAGTTTCAGCGATGATAAAGCTGGACGCTGACAAGTTTTCCAAGTCTCCGTCGAAAGGCCAAAGCCGTGCTCCTTCTTTCACGCAGGGCGTGATCACCTCTCGCCAGCCGGAAAGCGCTCCCTTGCCTACCTGTTTCGCCCCCAATGTCCAGAACAAAGGGCTGGCTGGGGCACGATGCTGTGTAGGGCCTTCACACCTTCGGCGAAGTTCGTCGAACGCTTCAAATCCGAGTGCCTTGTAAAGATGTTCTTGTTTTACGCCCGCTTTCGCTGATGCAGGATAAAAAGGTCTTTGCAGGCAGATTTCAGAAGCTGAACGCGCGACATCACAAAATAAAGGATAATTATTGTCGTGGAGTCGCTCTAGAAAATCGGGAAAGCTTTTAAGCTCCATTGCGCTGGCCCATTTGGCTGGCACCCCGATAGGAAAATCAAAGCCTGCCAGTACGCGCTTATTGCGCGCAGTCTCCAAGAGCAGTCGCGCCAATGAGACGTGGTCCTTTATTAGATCTGTTATCTGGCTGAGCTGTGTTATTTGCCAAGCACTTCCATCCCGGTGGGCGACTGCGACCCACCTCTTGGAGGCCTTGATGCTCCAATCCGCATGAAAAATGACATCATACATCTGTTGCTGCTGCACATCGGGACATTGCGTATTCACGCAGCAAATCCCCGGTTCAACCCGGCAACCGCCTCCGCATATTCGCGGCTTAGCCGCGCCACCAATTCCGCCGTGCTCGGCACATCATGAATGGCGCCAACCCCCTGGCCGGCGGACCAGATATTCTTCCAGGCGCGTTTTTCGCTGCTGCCCAAATGAAGTTCCCTGTTGAATTCGGGTAAATTCGCTGGATCAAGCCCCGCAACTTCCAAAGAGGCACTCAGGAAATTGCCATTCACCCCGCTGATCGCATTGGTATAGACAATATCCTTGGCCGTCGCCGCCAGGATCATTTGCTTATACTCCTCCGGCGCGCGGCTTTCGGTGGTCGCGATGAAGCGCGTCCCCAGGTAAGCAAAATCCGCCCCCGCCGCCCGCGCCGCCACCACATGCGCCCCGGTGGACATCGCACCCGATAGAATGATGCTTCCCTGATAGAATTGCCTGATCTCATGCAGGAAGGCGAAGGGGTTGTAGGTGCCGGCATGCCCGCCCGCGCCGGCTGAAACCGCAATCAGCCCATCCACCCCCGCTTCGGCAGCCTTCTGCGCATGGCGCAGATTGATCACATCATGGAACACCAGCCCGCCATAGCCATGGATGGCCTCCACCACCTCAGACACCGCACCGAGTGACGTGATCACGAAGGGCACGCGCTGGCGCACGGTTTCCGCCAAATCCGCATCCAGCCTGGCGTTGGACCGATGCACGATCAGATTGACGCCAAAAGGCGCAGCGGCATTGCCGGTTCTTTCGCGGATTTCGGCGAGCCATTCCCCATAGCCCTCAGTGCTGCGCTGATTAAGCGCAGGGAAGCTGCCCACCACGCCGGCCTTGCAGGTTTCCACCACCAGATCGGGGCCGGAGACCAAGAACATGGGGGCGGCAATCACTGGCAGGGCGATTCTGCCCTGAAACAAGGAGGGGATGGGCATGGGCGGTCCTTAAAAGGGGAGGGGGGCAAGCCTGCCGGGGCCCGGCTAGGGACGCAAGGCTATTGCCATGTTGCATTCGGATGCAAAGCAAGCCTAGGCTTCCCCCATAGGCACCGACAGCGTGCCAAGGGATGAAGCGGCGCCTGGCGCCAGGGTAGAGGAAGTCCGGCATGAAACTCGGCGCGGCCATTGCAGAAATCATGAAGCGTGAGGGGATTCAGATCCTCACCGGCTATCCGGTCAATCATTTGATCGAATATGCGGCGGATGCGGATATCCGCCCCGTCATGGTGCGGCAGGAGAGAATCGGCCTGCATATGGCGGATGCCATTTCGCGCGTGACATCGGGCCGCACCATCGGTGCCTTCTGCATGCAGCATGGCCCAGGTGCCGAGAACGCTTATGGCGGTATCGCGCAGTGCTACGGCGAAAGCATACCGGTGCTGGTGCTGCCCATGGGCTATCCGCGCCGCATTGCGCATATTGATCCGAATTTCAATTCTTCCGTGCAAATGCGCGGCATTACCAAATCCGCTGAGCCGATCATGAGCGCGGCCGAGGTGCCGAACATTCTGCGCCGTGCGTTTGCCCGGCTGCGCAATGGCCGTGGCGGTCCCGTGCTGGTCGAAATACCGACCGATATGTGGAATGAGGAAGTGCCGGAACCGCTGGCCTATCATCCGGTGGCGGCCACGCGTTATGGCCCTGATCCGATTGATGTGGAGCGCGCTGCGGCCATGCTCGCGAAAGCGAAGCGCCCGGTGATCTATGCCGGTACCGGTGTGCATTGGGCGCGTGCTTGGCCGCAATTGCAGGCTTTGGCTGAAATGCTGGCAGCACCCGTCACCACCAGCCTTGGCGGCAAATCCGCCTTCCCGGAAGACCATCCTTTGGCCCTGGGGTCAGGTGGCCTCGCGATGCGGCGCGGTGTCAGGCACTTCCTGGACAATGCCGATGTGATTCTTGGGATAGGTTGTTCCTTTACCGAGACGAGTTTTGGCGTGAAAATGCCAAGCGGCAAGAAGATCATCCACGCGACGCTCGACCCCGACCATCTTGGCAAGGATATCCCGATTGACATAGGCCTGATCGGCGATGCGGGCCTGACCATGGATGGGCTGATTGCGGACCTTGCCACGCGCATCAAAAAGCCGCGCAGTCGCACCGCGGTTGCCAAGGAAATCGCGGCGCTGGACAAGGAATGGCTGGCGGCCTGGGCGCATAAAACGGATAGCGATGCATCCCCGCTCAACCCTTATCGTGTGTTGCGCGATTTGTGGCGGACGGTGGATGTGGACAATACCATCATCACCCATGATGCCGGCAGCCCGCGCGATCAGCTCTCCCCCTTCTGGGTTAGCCGCAAGCCGCTGACTTATCTCGGCTGGGGCAAGACCACGCAGTTGGGCTATGGGCTTGGGCTCGCCATGGGGGCGAAGCTTGCGGCGCCGGATAAGCTTTGCATCAATGTGTGGGGCGATGCGGCGATTGGCTTCACGGGCATGGATTTTGAAACGGCGGTGCGTGAACGCATCCCCATTCTTTCTATCCTGCTCAATAATTTCTCGATGGCGATCGAATTGAAGGTCATGCCGATCAGCACGAAGAAATATCGCTCCACCGATATTTCCGGCGATTACGCGGCCATGGCGCGCGCCTTTGGTGGTTATGGCGAAAGGGTTGAAAATATCGCGGATATCATTCCGGCGATTAAGCGCGGCATTGAACAGACCAAGAATGGCACGCCAGCGCTGCTGGAATTCATCACGTCGAAGGAAACGGAAGTCTCACGCCAATAGAAGCGGTGAACCGCAGGCCGGGAAGGAATAGAGTATGGCGACAGTAGAAATTCGCGAAGTCAAAAAAGCCTTCGGTTCCACGCAAATTCTGCATGGCGTGAGCGTGGATATCGAAGACGGGCAATTCGTTGTGCTGGTCGGGCCTTCTGGTTGCGGCAAATCCACGCTGCTCCGGATGCTGGCGGGGCTTGAGAACATTACAGGCGGTGAGATCGCGATTGGCGACCGGGTGGTGAATAAGGTGCCACCGAAAGACCGCGATATTGCGATGGTGTTCCAGAACTACGCACTTTATCCGCACATGACGGTCTATCAGAACATGGCCTTTTCCATGAAGCTGGCCGGCGCGCCCAAGGAAGTGATGGATCAGGAAGTGCAGAAGGCTGCACGCATTCTGGGGCTTGAGCAGTTATTGCATCGCTTCCCGCGCCAGCTTTCGGGCGGTCAGCGCCAGCGTGTGGCGATGGGGCGCGCCATTGTGCGCAACCCGCAAGTGTTCTTGTTTGATGAGCCCTTGTCCAATCTTGATGCTAAGCTTCGCGTGCAGATGCGCTCCGAAATCAAGGATCTGCATCAGCGCTTGAAGGTCACCACGGTTTACGTGACGCATGATCAGATCGAAGCCATGACCATGGCGGATAAGATTGTGGTCATGAACCATGGGCGCATCGAACAAGCCGGCGCGCCGCTTGAACTTTATGACCGCCCGGCCAATCTTTTTGTGGCTGGCTTCATCGGATCACCAGCGATGAATATGCTTGCTGGCCGTATCAAGGATGGCGCTTTCATTGATGGTGGCGGTACGCACTGGCCCCTGCCGCCTGCCTATGCTGGGCGCGAAGGAGCTGAGGTGGTTTATGGCATTCGGCCTGAGCATCTCCGCCTTGATCCGAATGGCATCCAGGCGCGCGTTCAGGTGGTGGAGCCCACGGGTTCCGAGACGCAGGTTACCCTGCGCATTGGTGAGGTTTCCGTGATGGGCGCCTTCCGTGAAAGGATTGCAGCCAATCACGGGGATGTGCTGTCGGTTTCGCCTGACCTCGCCCTTGTCCATATCTTCGACAAAGGCACTGGGCAGCGGATTTAGCTTCGTTTCAACACAACAACAGGGAGTCGAAACATGGCAAATATCATTACACGTCGTAGCATTCTGGGTGCAGGGGTCGGCATGGCCGCACTCGCTGCAGGGGGCGAGACGCTCGCTCAAAGCCAAGTTCGTGGCGATGCAAGCGTCGCCGCGCCGCGCTTGCCTATCGAAAACGGCGCAACGCTGCGCATCCTTCGTCCGGTGCGCTTCGTGCAGCCAGATGAAGAAGTGTTCCGCGCCTCCGCCGCGCGTTTTACGCAGCAAACCGGTGTGCAGGTTCGCGTGGATTTCGTGGGTTGGGAAGATATCAACCAGCAAACCGCCGTCACTGCCAATACCGGCGCGGGGCCAGATTGTATCATCGGCTTTGGTGATTCGCCGCATATCTATGCAGATAAGTTGGTCGAAGTTTCAGATATCGCCGAATATCTCGGCAAGAAATATGGCGGCTGGATGTTTGTGGGCGAAAAGCTCGGCAAGCGCCATGGCACCAATAACTGGATTGGCTTGCCGTTTGGCGGTACCGCAGGCCCGCTGGTATGGCGCAAATCTGCGGTGAAGGAAGTGGGCTATGATGCGCCGCCTTCCGACCTGCCGGGCTTCCTTGAAATGTGCAAGCGCTTGCGCCGGGCCAACAAGCCTTCTGGCTTCGCGCTTGGTAATGCGGTGGGCGATGGCAATGGTTTCGCCAATTGGCTGATGTGGTCCCATGGTGCTTCCATCATCAATGAAAGCGGCGCGGTTTCGGTCAATAGCCCGCAAACGCTGGAGTCACTGAATTACCTGAAGGAACTCCACGCAACCTTTGTCGATGGCGGCACGATTTCCTGGGGTGATATCAGCAACAACCAAGCCTATGCGGCGAATGCCTGCTGGGTAACCTCCAATGGTGTGTCGTTGTATTTCGCGCTGAAGAACGACCCAGCCACGCGCGCCATCGCGGAGGATACGGAACATTCCGTTATGCCGCTTGGGGTTGCCAATAGCTGGCCAAGCGCGCCGTTGACGCTGAATGCCATGGTGTTCAAGCACAGCCGCTTCCCCAATGCAGCCAAGGCCTTCCTGACCTTCATGATGGAACAGGAACAATATGAACCGTGGCTGAATGCCAATCTTGGCTATTGGGCGCATCCGCTCAACGCCTATCGCGCGGCATCCGTCTGGACCAGCGATCCGAAGATCACGCTGTTCCGCGATTCCATGAACAACCAGTTCTGGAATGGCTATAAAGGGCCGATTTCTGAAGCCTCCGGTCAGGCCAATGCCGAATATGTGTTGGTGCAAATGTTCGCTTCAGTCGCTGCCGGTCAGGCAACGCCGGATGCGGCAATGCGCGAAGCCGAACGCCGCGCGCGCCGGATTTTCCGTCGCGGTTGAACCAAACAAGGGCGGTCTTTCAACATAAAGGCCGCCCTCTGTCGGAGCCTCAGTAATGTCCAGCACAACCACCGGATGGGTCCGGCCGAAGATCGAGCAGAATTGGCTGATAAGGCTGCTCGATTGGAAGCCCTTCCTGATTGTCATCTGCCTGCTGCCCGCAATGGGGCTTCTGGCGGTATTCCTGACCTATCCGCTGGGGCTTGGAATCTGGCTTGCCTTTACGGACACCACCATCGGGCGTAGCGGGCGTTGGGTTGGGCTTGAGAATTTTGAATTCATGATGGAAGACCCCATTTTCTGGAATGCGGTCTTCTTCAGCGTTTTCTACACAGGCATTGCGACCATCGGAAAATTTGGGCTGGGTCTTTGGCTGGCGTTGCTGCTGAACAATCATCTGCCCTTCAAATCGATGCTGCGCGCCATCATTCTGCTGCCATGGATTGTGCCCACTGTGTTGTCAGCGGTCGCTTTCTGGTGGATTTATAATCCACAATTTTCTGTCATTTCCTGGATGCTGATCGAACTTGGCCTGCGCGAGACCAATGTGGATTTCATCAATACCGCCTGGCCCGCGCGATGGTCCTTGATTGCGGCCAATATCTGGCGCGGCATTCCCTTTGTCGCGATTTCACTGCTGGCAGGTTTGCAAACCATTTCGCCATCGCTTTACGAAGCGGCGCTTTTGGATGGATCAACCGCCTGGCAGCGCTTTCGCTACATCACCTTCCCGATGCTGCTACCCATTCTGGCGATTGTGATGACCTTCAGCATCATTTTCACCTTCACGGATTTCCAGCTTGTCTATGCCATCACGCGCGGTGGGCCGGTGAATTCCACCCATTTGCTGGCTACATTGGCTTTCCAGCGCGGCATTCCGGCGGGGCAGTTGGGCGAAGGTGCGGCGATTGCGGTTTCCATGATCCCCTTCCTCGTTTTCGCGACGCTCTTTAGCTATTTCGCCTTGGCGCGGCGCAAATGGCAGCAGGGCGAAAGCAATGATTAAAGCCGGGAGCAAAAAGCAATGAGCGCCACAACCCAAGCGGAAGCAACCGAAGCAAGCGCCGCCCCGCCACCTGAGACGATGGCCTGGGACAGCAAGGCACGGCGGATGGTCACCATCTATCTGCCGCTTGCGTGCTTTCTGATCATTCTGCTCTTTCCGTTCTATTGGATGACGATCACGGCTTTCAAACCGAATGCGGAGCTTTACGATTACAAGACGCATAATCCCTTCTGGATCACCTCTCCCACGCTGGATCACATCCGGTTGCTTCTGTTCAATACGGATTATCCGAAATGGTTGATGACGACGATGATGGTGGCGGTTGGCGCGACTGTTCTTTCGCTCATCAGTTCAACACTTGCGGCCTATGCCATCCAGCGTTTGCGCTTCACGGGTAGCCAGTATGTGGGGCTTGGGATTTACCTTGCCTATCTTGTGCCGCCTTCCATCCTGTTCATTCCACTCGCGACCATGGTGTTCCAACTTGGGCTGTTTGATTCACCCTTTGCGTTGATCCTGGTTTACCCGACCTTCTTGGTGCCCTTCTGCACCTGGCTCTTGATCGGCTATTTCAAATCCATTCCCTATGAGCTTGAGGAATGTGCATTAATTGATGGCGCCACACGGCTGCAAATCCTGCGTCAGATCACGCTGCCGCTTGCCGTGCCTGGGCTGATCAGCGCGGGCATTTTCTCCTTCACGCTGTCTTGGAATGAATTCATCTATGCGCTCGCCTTCATTCAATCGAGCGAGAACAAGACAGTGCCGGTCGCGATCCTGACTGAATTGGTGACAGGCGATGTCTATCAATGGGGCGCGCTGATGGCGGGCTCACTTTTGGGGTCGCTACCGGTTGCGATCTTCTATTCCTTCTTCGTGGATTACTACGTTTCCTCCCTGACCGGCGCGGTCAAGGAATGAGCTGAAAAGGACCTATCTCATGGCAAAATTTACCATCCTGACGCCCGCGGCGGCGTCCTTCACCACCTCTGGCGGCGGCTATGATTATGAGCTGGAAGCGCTGGAAGGCATGGGCGTCGAGATCATCGAATGCCAGCCGAATGAAAAAGACTTCATTGCCAAGGCAGGGCAGGCGGATGCGGTTTACGCGAAGGGCATGCAGTTCAATGCCAAGATGATCAAGGCGCTGAAGAAGTGCCGTATCATCGCGCTTGGCTCCGTGGGCGTTGATTATGTGGATGTGGCGGCGGCGACCGCGCAGGGCATTCCGGTCACGAATTGCCCCGATACCTTCATCGAAGAAGTGGCGGACCACGCCATGATGTTGCTGTTGGCCACGCATCGGCGCTGCATCGAACAGGATCGGATGGTGCGTGAAGGCCGCTGGGGCGAAGGCCGGCCGCAATTGCTGCAAATCCCGCGTTTGATGGGGCAGACCATGGGCTTCATCGGCTTCGGCCGTGTAGCGCGCGCCACGGCGCATCGCGCGGGCGCCTTTGGGCTGCACATGAAGGCCTTTGATCCCTTCGTGGAAGAACTGACCATGTCAGCGCTTGGCGTGGAACCAGCCAGCCTTTCTGATTTGCTCGCGACCTCGGACTTCGTGTCCATGCATTTGCCGGACACCCCCGAAACCCGCGGCTTCTTCAAGGAAAAGCACTTCAAGCAAATGAAGAAGAACGCGCTTTTCATCACGACGGGTCGCGGTCCGACAGTGGAAGAAGCCGGGCTGATCAAGGCGCTGCAAAAGGGCTGGATTGCCGGTGCGGGCATTGACGTGTTTGAAATTGAGCCGACCAAGCCAGACAATCCGCTGCATAAGATGCAAAACGTGATCCTGTCGCCGCACAACGCCTCGGCCTCCGCGCGGTTTGATCCGGCGCGCAAGCGCCGTGTGGGGCAGAATGTCGCGCTGGTGCTTTCGGGCCGCTGGCCGCTTTCCTGCGTCAACCCGACTGTGCTGTCGGATTCGAAGCTGAAGCGTTGGCAGCCCTATTCCATGGAACGCGGGCCGAATTCGTAACAGCCAAAGGCGCATCACATGTCTGAAACTGAAAACCCCGTCCTTCTGACGCGGGAAGGGCCAGTGGTGCGCCTGACACTCAATCGGCCGCATCGGCGCAATGCCATGTCGGCCGCCATGGGTGTTGCCTTGGATGCCGCGCTTGATGCGCTGGAGAAAGACACCTCCGCGCGCATCATCATCTTCTCAGGCGCTGGCGGGCATTTCTGCGCGGGGCTTGATCTGACCGAAGTGGGCTCTCAGGGCACCGAGGCCGAGCGCCTCGCCGCCGCGCAGCAACGCAACCATGCGACAGGGCAGCGTTTTATCCGCCTCTGCAACCTGCCGCAGGTGGTGATTGCCGCTGTTCAAGGCGCCGCCCATGCCGGCGGGCTTGGCTGGCTTTGCGCAGCTGATATCGCGATTGCCACGGCCGATGCGCGCTTCGCCGCGCCAGAGGCCAAGCGCGGCCTGGTGCCAGCGCAAATCCTGCCCTGGATGGTGCGCCGCATGGGCCGCAGCAATGCCGCGCGCATGGTGCTGCAAGGCAATGTGATTGATGCGCCTGAAGCCGCGCGCATTGGTCTGGTGCATCAGATGGTGGCCGATGCCGCCGCTTTGGAAGCGGCTGTCGCGGCGGTGATTGCGGATTGCCGGCAGGGCGCGCCGCGTGCCTTGGCGGAAACCAAGAAGCTGATCGCGGCCCTCGGCCCACTTTCGCCCGATGGTTATGCGGAAGCCGGTGCGCTGGCCTTTGCGCGTTGTGCCTCCGGCGATGAAGCACGCGAAGGCATTGCCGCTTTCAAGGAAAAGCGCCCCCCTGCCTGGGCTTCCTGAGCGTCAGCCCAACCAGCGCAGAGACAAGCAGAAGCTGCGCTGCCATAAGGATTTGCGGCAAGGTCCAGCTTCCGGTCAGGCTGACCAGCGCGGCGAAAATTGAAGGCCCCGCGACATAGCCGAGAAAGATGAAAATCGTCGAACCCGCGGTCGCATCCGCGACCTTGCCGGGGGGCGCAAGCCGCGCGACTTCCGCCAGCGAAATGCCATTCCAGGAAGCGCCGAAAAACCCTGCCAGCGCGCATATCAGCGCGAGCGGCCAGAAGCCGGCATCCGCAGGCAATAGCGCCAAGGCAAGGATGGTGCAGCCCGCAGCAAAGCCCTGCGCCACCAGATTGGCCAAAGCATTGCCGGTGCGGTCCGCCACCCAGCCCAACAGAATGCGCGCCACCACCCCGGCGAATTGCATGGCGGCAAACACGCTACCCGCCAGCACCAGATCAAAGTCGCGCTTCTCCACAAGCCAGGTGACGGTGAAGGAAAACAGGCAGCCCTGACAAATGGCGAAGGAAACCGATAACGCCGTGACGCGCCTCAGCATCGGGTTCTGTTTGAATGTCGCCAATAGGGCGCTGATGGCGCGCGCTGAAAATATGTCCTGTAAGCGTAACCGCTGCGCGCGATTGCGTTCCGCATCAAAAGCCGGGCGCAGCGGTTGGATCACCAATATGGCAAGCACGCCGACACCAAAGGCCAGCATCAGCGCCGCCGGCCAGCCATAGGCCAGCGCAACCGGGGCCGCGATCAGCCCTGCAAGCGCGCCACCGGCTGGCGCGCCCGCCTGTTTGATGGAAAAGATCAGCGAACGATGCGCAGGCGGCGCGGTTGCCGCCAGCATGCGGCTGCCGGCGGGCGGTGTTGGCCCATAGCCAAGCCCAAGCATGAAGGCCGCCAGGAATATCGCCCAAGCCTGACCCAGGCTTGCCACCAGCAGCGCCGTCACCGCCACGGCAGTGCCCAATTGCAGCATGCGCACCGGCCCCATGCGCGCCAGGAACACACCGCCAATCATCAAATAAAGCACCGTCGCCAAGGCGGTCAGGGAAGACATATTCCCCACCCTTTCTGGCGCCAACCCCGTGCTTGCCATGATCAGCGGCGCTATCACCGGCAGGCTTTGGCCCATGAAGGAGGCGACCAATTGCATCAGCATGGTGGCGCCAAGGGCGGCGAGCCAGTGGTTCATAAGTGCATTAAGACAGCTTCATCGCGTCCGGGCCAGAGGGGCGCCCTGCTGACATTTTCGCAAATCCTCCCTATGTCACCGGCTCACCGCGACTTCGCCGAGGAAAGCCATGGCCCAACCTGATCATTTCAAGCCGCTCAGCCCATTATCCGCCCTGATCTTTGGATCGCGCTGGCTGCAATTGCCGCTTTATCTGGGGTTGATCGTGGCGCAATGCGTCTATGTTTATAAATTCATCAAGGAATTGATCCATCTGGTGCTGGAAGCACCAGGCTTCAACGAACAGCAGATCATGCTCATAGTCCTTGGCTTGATTGATGTGGTGATGATTGCGAATTTGCTAGTCATGGTGATTATTGGCGGCTTCGAGACCTTCGTCTCCCGCCTCAACCTGACCGGCCATCCAGATCAGCCGGAATGGCTGAGCCATGTGAATGCCAGTGTGCTGAAGATAAAGCTTGCGATGGCGATTGTCGGCATTTCCTCGATCCATCTGCTGCGAACCTTCATTGAAGCTGGCAATCTAGGCTCGCCCAACGCCGCTTTCACCGAAGCCGGCATCATGTGGCAGACCATCATCCACACCATCTTCATCGCCTCAGCGGTCGGCATCGCCCTGGTGGATCGGCTGACGACGGCGCCGAGCGGTGCAAAATCCGGCCATTGAGGCTCCAGCTGAAATTTTTCGGCTTTCCTGAGGCGCCGTAACGTATTAAACCAGAAATCTTCCAAGCCCCGGGATAAGGGAGCTGGATGGTTTTGCTCAACCTTTTCGAACAGGGAGCTTCCCGCAGTGGAACGTCGTAATTTCATTAAACAGGCCGGCTTTGGCACCACCGCCGTCGCCGCCACCGCTCTTGCAACTCCGGCGCTGGCTCAGGCCATGCCGGAAATCCGTTGGCGCCATACCTCGGCCTTCCCGAAATCGCTCGACACGCTGTTTGGCGGGACGGAGCTTTTCGCCAAGACCATCAATGAAATGTCCGATGGCAAGTTCCAGATCCGGATTTTTGCCGCGGGCGAAATCGTGCCGGCGCTGCAGGTGTATGATGCGGTGCAGAATGGCACGGTGGAATGCGGCCAGGACGCAGCCTATTACCATTTCGGCAAGGACCCCTGTTTTGTTTTCGAAACAGGCCTGCCCTTCAGCTTGAACCAGCGGCAATATTATTCCTGGCTGCGCAATGGCGGCGGCCATGAACTGATCAATGATTTCTACCGCCCGCTCGGCGTGCGGTCCTTTACCTTTGGCGGCACGGCCTGCCAGATGGGCGGCTGGTTCCGCAAGGAAATCAACACTGTTGAAGATTTGCGCGGGCTGAAATTCCGCGTGGGTGGCTTTGCCGGCAATATCCTGCGCCGCCTTGGCGTGGTGCCGCAGCAGATTGGCGCCGGCGATATTTATCCCGCGCTGGAACGCGGCACGATTGATGGCGCCGAATGGGTTGGTCCCTATGATGATGAAAAGCTCGGCTTCAACAAAGTCGCGCGTTTCTATCATTACCCTGGCTGGTGGGAAGGCGCTTCCTGCGGCACGCTGTTTATCAATGAGCGTGCGTGGAATTCCATTCCAAAGATCTATCAATCCATGATCGAAACCGCGGCTGGTCTCGTCACCGCCACCATGGTGCCGAAATATGACGCGCTGAACCCGCAGGCCATGAAGCGCCTGATTGCGGGTGGCACGCAGTTGAAGCCCTTCTCTCGGCCCGTGCTGCAGGCCTGCTATGATGAATGCTGGAAGTATTATGATGAAGTTGCGGCGCAGAACGCCAATTTCAAGCGCATTCTGGATAGCATGAAGGCGTTCCGCCCCGATGAAATTGCCTGGTTCCGTGTGGCGGAAGGCACCTTCGACAACTTCATGCACGCGATGTCGGCTTCTGGCCGCGTCTGATCTGCGTGCATAACCCGCTTCGGCGGGGACTTCTCATCCGATCAGGTGGCAGCACCTGATCGGATTTTTTGTGTCTGGCGACCAGGCAAAAGAAAAACCCCCAAGGCAGTGCGCCATGGGGGTTTCTTTTTGCGCCTTCGGGCGGGTGCTGCTAGAGCAGATCACGTTCAGATGGAATCATCTGAACGTGTGAAGATGCTCGAAAAACAACGATGTAGAGCGTGTTGCGTGAACCCATGTGAACGCAACCCGCTCTAGCTACCTCGGCGGACCGAAGCTTGGCGGCGGCATGTCATCTTCTTCCACCGGCGGTGCGCTTTCTATTCGGATCGTACTCGGGTCAATCCCATGCGGCTTATCCAGGAAGAAGGTGACCGTGATCGGCATGAAAATGACGATCGCCACCATGATCAGCTGCAAGCCCACCCAAGGCAGGGCGCCCCAATAAATATCCGCACTGCTGATGGATTTCGGGATCACGCTGCGGAGATAGAACAGCGCAAAGCCGAAGGGCGGGTGCATGAAGCTGGTCTGCATATTCACGCAGAGCATGACGCCGAACCAGATCAACGCCGCATCCGCACCCACGACTGGCTCAAGGACTTTCTGCGCAACGGGCGCCAGCATCGGGACGATAATGAAGGCGATTTCGAAGAAATCCAGGAAGAAGGCCAGGAAGAAGACCAGTAGATTAACCGCGATCAGGAAGCCCCAAACGCCGCCTGGCAGGCTGGTCAGCCCATGTTCCACCCAAAGATTGCCATCCACGCCGGCGAAGACGATGGAAAAGCAGGTCGCCCCCACCACGATGAACGCGACCATGGAGGTGATGCGCATGGTGGCGCGCATGCCTTCCACAATCAAATCATGCAGGGGCTTGTCCTGCCAGGCACGCCAGCAGAGCCAAATGACCGATGCGAAGAATACGGAGAAGCTGATGCGAAACGGCACAGTCTTCATGCCGACCGTATAGGCAGCGACCAGACAGCCGGCTACAGCCACCAACCCGGCGGCATAGGCTGTCTTATCTATTTTGGTCATTTGCGTATTGCGCAGCACGGCAAGGATGATGGCGCCAACAGTGCCCAGAGCGCCGGCTTCCGTCGGTGTGGCCAAGCCAAGCATGATGGTGCCGAGCACCAGGAAGATCAGCACCCCGGCCGGGATGATGCCCCACATGCATTTGATTATCAGCGGCCGTCCCGTAAGTGTGCGTGGTACGGGCGGCAAATCTCCTGGCCGGATGATGGTGATGAACCAGGTATAAAGCGCAAAAAGCGCGATCTGCAGCAGCGAAGGCCCCCAGGCGCCGAGGTACATATCACCCACGGACCGGCCCAACTGGTCAGCCAACACCACCAGCACCAGCGAAGGCGGCACCAACTGTGTGATGGTGCCGGATGCCGCCAGCACCCCCGTGGCATACCGGATATTGTAATTGTAGCGCATCATCACCGGCATGGTGATCAGCGCCATGGCGATCACCTGCGCGGCAACCGTGCCGGTGATGGCGCCCAGGATGAAGCCCACGATAATGACCGAATAGCCAAGGCCGCCCTTCATCGGGCCGAACAACTGCCCCATGCTTTCCAGCATGTCTTCCGCCAGCCCGCATTTTTCCAATATCGCGCCCATGAGCGTGAAGAAGGGAATGGCGAGCAGCAAATCATTGGCCAGGATACTACCGAAAATGCGCCCCGGTATGGCTTGCATGAAGTCTATGGTGAAAAAGCCCTGCGCCATGGAAATCATGCCGAAGAACAGACCCACAGACGCGAGCGAAAAGGCCACCGGAAAGCCAATAATCAAGAATACGACCAGCCCCGCGAACATCAGGGCCGGCATCCATTCCAAAGGTATCATTGCACTGGCCTCTCGTAATGGGCTTCAAGGTCGGGGATGTCATAGCCCCGCAGCGCGGCAACGCGCTTGATGAGTTCCGAAATGCCTTGCAGCGTCAGTAACCCAAAGCCCAGGGGTATCAGGAATTTCACCGGCCAGCGCAGCAAGCCGCCGGCATTGCTGGACCATTCATTCATATGGAAGGACTGATAGAAGAAGGGCCAGGATAGCCAGCCAATCAGGATGCAGGCCGGCAGCAGGAAGACGATAATGCCCGCGATATCGAGCTGTATCTGCCCACGCCGCGATAACATCATGTACAGGATATCCACCCGCACATGTTCATTGCGCTTCAGCGTATAGCTGGCGCCAAGCATGACGATGGCTGCATACATATACCATTGCAGCTCAAGCCAGGCGTTGGAGCTTATGTCGAAGCCGTAGCGCATCATGGCGTTGACGGAACTGACCAGGACGGCCAGCAGCACAAGCCAGTCGCAGACCTTGCCGATATTCTGATTGATCCAGTCGACAAAGCGACTGAACGCCAAGAGTGGCGCCATGAAGCGAGTACCCCCAATTTGAACTTTTGCCCCGCTCGGATGGCGGGATTCTATGACGATTGAGTGAAGGCTACCGGAGGCTTCAGCAAAAGGGAACCACTTCATCGGGTTCAAAGGGCGAGATTCTAGCAAAGCCCCCCTTCGCGCCCATTCCCAGGCCTGCCAGGATGGGCGCTGCCGAGGACGGGGTAGAACCCGGCCCAGCCAAATCAGGAGGAAACCATGAATCGTCGCCATATCCTGGCCGCCGGGGCAGGGCTGCTAGCCGCGCCCAGCGTCCACGCCCAAGCCTATCCGGCACGCTCCATTACCATCATTGCCGCAGGTGCTGCTGGAGGGCCGACCGACACTATCACCCGCATCGTCGCCGATAGTCTTAGCCGGCATGTCGGCCAATCCGTGGTGGTGGAATCGATTGGTGGTTCCGTGGTGGGCCCGCAGCGCCTGGCCCAGTCCCGCCCCGATGGCTATACGCTGATGATCAACAATATCGGCATGGCCGCGAGTGCGACCCTGTACCGCCGCTTGCCCTATCAGGTGCCGGGCAGTTTTGCTCCCCTTGGCATTGTCTCAGACGCCGCCATGACTGTGATCACCCGGCTCGATTTCCCGGCGGCCAACCTGCGCGACTTGATGGCGGAAATGAACCGCAAGGGCGATGTGATCAATTTGGCGACCGCTGGGATCAGCTCTGCGGCCAATCTGTGCGGGCTATTGGTGCAACAGGCCGCCGGCGCCAAGGCAACCACGGTGGTGTTTCGCGGCACCGCCCCCGCCATTGCCGAACTCATGGCCGGGCGCATTGATATGCTTTGCGATCAGGCAACCAACACCGTGCCCTATATCCGCGACAATCGCGTGAAGGTTTTTGCGGTGAGCAGCGCCGAGCGCCTAGCTGGCCTGCCCAGCGTCCCTACCACCACCGAGGCCGGATCGCCCGGCATTGCCATGTCCACCTGGCATGGGCTTTACGCGCCAGCCGGCACGCCTGAACCGATCCAGGAACATATCTCGGCCGCGCTGCGCAAGGCGCTGAAGGAAGAAAGACTTCGTCAGCGCTTCGCTGATCTGCTGACCGATGTGCCTTCGGATGAGCGCGCTTCCATCGCCTTCCATCGCCGCTTCGTGGCCGAGGAGGTGGATCGCTGGCGGCCCATTATTGAAGCCGCCGGCGCTTACGCGGATTAAGCGGGTAGGCAGGGGCGTGATCCGGTAAGCCGGGTCACGCCTTTTGATCTGGCGACTACTCAGCCGCCGCCTTTTCTTCTTCTTCGGTCACATCACCGGAGAGCATTTTCTCAGACAGTACCACGGATTGGCCGCGAATACGCTGCTCGATGGAGGCTGCCATTTCCGGATGTTCGCGTAGGAAGTTCTTGGCGTTTTCACGCCCTTGGCCGATGCGCTGACTGTCGCAGGAGAACCAGGCGCCCGATTTCTCGACAATATTGGCCTTCACGCCAAGATCAATCAATTCACCAAGCTTGCTGATACCCTCGCCATACATGATGTCGAATTCCACCTCTCGGAAGGGGGGCGCCACCTTGTTCTTCACTACCTTCACGCGGGTGTGGTTACCCGTCACCTCATCACGATCCTTGATGGCGCCGATGCGGCGGATTTCCATACGGACTGACGCGTAGAATTTCAGCGCATTGCCGCCCGTGGTGGTTTCCGGATTGCCGAACATCACCCCAATCTTGAGGCGGATCTGGTTCAGGAAAATCAGCAGCGTATTGGATTTGGAAACCGAACCCGTGAGCTTGCGAAGCGCCTGCGACATAAGCCGCGCATGCAGCCCTACATGGGTATCGCCCATTTCGCCTTCCAATTCCGCCCGCGGCACCAGGGCTGCGACGGAATCGACCACGAGCACGTCAATCGCGCCGGAACGCACCAGCGTATCGGCGATTTCAAGCGCCTGTTCGCCGGCATCGGGCTGGCTGATCAGCAGATTGTCCACATCAACGCCAAGCTTCCTGGCATAGCCAGGATCGAGCGCATGTTCAGCATCCAAAAAGGCGCAAGTACCGCCGCGCTTCTGCGCTTCCGCAATGACATGCAAAGCGAGCGTCGTTTTGCCTGAGGATTCAGGCCCGTAGATTTCAACAATGCGCCCCTTGGGCAGGCCGCCAATGCCAAGTGCCAGGTCAAGCCCGAGCGAGCCTGAGGATATAACCTCAATATCCCCCTGCAAGGATTGCTTGGCGCCGAGGCGCATGATGGAGCCCTTGCCGAAGGCCCTTTCGATCTGGCTGAGCGCTGCGTCGAGCGCTTTTCCCTTATCCATGCCCTATCCCCGATGCTGGTGTGTAACTTGAGGTAATTTCAACCATAACGAGATTTTGGCCATAACTACCACAACTTATGGCAGGGAGACCAGAAAATTCGTCAGCGCCCCGCCACAAGGCCCTGAGCCCTCGATTCGGTGCAAGGGGAAGATGCCGAACAGTTAGGGGTTTGGCAAGAACAAAAATGGAACAATTGTAGGGTCAGGGCTACGAATCAAGCGTTGGCCCCGCCATGCCATTCCGCGATCTGGGTTTCCTGCCGCAGACGGATGCGACGAAAATCAAGTGCAGCAAAGAGATCTTCAAGATCCAGGGCATCAGATCGGGCCGGCACAGGCAAAGTGCTGCGCGCTTCTTCCATGAAGCGATGGCGCAGCGCCTGTGGCCCGTCCAAATAGGCTTCCTGCCACCATTGCAGGATGCGCGGCTTCGCATCGGCAAGCTTGGTGGCACCGACGATTAGCTCGCGCTTGCTGTGACGATTGACCGTGGGTGCGGCCGGCAGAAGGTTCCATAAATCGCCGCAGGGCCAGGCGCCGGGGGGCCGCCTATTCCAGGGCGCTTCCCGCCTGCACACCCAAGGGTTAGCCCGCCGCCAGGAATGCGAAGGGTTGCGCCGGCACCAGACGCCCCGCCACCTCGCCCGCATAGATCTGCCCTTCGGCCATGGGCAGCTTCATCACCGGCGCGCCGGGGCGAAGATTTAGCGAGCCCAGGGCCAACCAGAAGACGTTGGGGCTGACCGCGGAGTCGAAATAATAGACGAGGTTCTTCTGGTCGGCGACGGTGCGCCAGATCGTCGAGGACAGGTTGGGCTCTCCTGGGATACCGACGCCGAGGGGCACGCCGACAGACCGGATGACGCCCAGGACCGAGGCAAGCGCCTGGTCGCCATAGGACCGCCCGGGCACGCTGGCGATATAGGCCGGGTCGGCCTGACGCGGGATGGCATTGAGCGCCCATTGCGCGCGGGCGAAGCGATCTGCTGCGCGTATGGTGCCTGGCAGGAAGTTGGTCCCGCCGATCCCGGCCCAATAGCGGTTGAGCGCCAATTGTTCGGCGTAAACCGGCGAGTTTGTCATGACCGTGAAGTCGCGGCTGTGATGGATGACCAGACGGCCGCCGATGTATTCGAAGATCGCGGAGTCCCCGAGGGCATCGGAAAGCGACAGATGCAGGCTGGCGGGTTTCCCGTTCGGCAGGATCCCCGTGACGACGCTGAAGGGTTCCGGCCGCAGCGCTCCGACGGCTTCTGCCACGGTCGCGAAATTATCGAGCACGTATTGCGCCCAGATCGAGACGGACAGGCGTGGGCGGCCGGGCGGCGGCGTGCCGTAATCCGACTCGGCAAGGTAGAGCACATTGGCGAAAAGGCCGCGCTCATTCATGCCGTCTGCCGTGCCTACATTGTAGCCGGAGGCGATGACGCTGCCGTAACGCGCCGTCCATCGCGGGGTGTTCTGGCCGCCGGCGCCATCGCGCACCATCCCGGCCGGGAAGACCCATAGCTCCGATTTCATGTCTTCGGCCCAGTCCATCGAGCGACCGGTCAGCACAAGATTGTCGGCGCCCTGGTACAGGACGCGCGTGCACGCCTCGGCGGTCTTGGCCAGTCCGGTTCCGGCCACGGTCGCAAGCGCAGCGGCAAAAAGCGAACGCCGGTGAATGCTCGTCATGAGCTTGGGCTCTCAGGTAAGATACCCTCTCTTGATGGGCTCTTTTGTCGCCGCGCACAAGCGCTGTCCTGCGCAGCCCTTGGCCGGACCAAACACTTTCTACCGTGGTGCCCCGCTCAAGGCGCGCCTGCGCGAGGTTACGAACAAAAAGGGTGTCACGTTCAGGCTCCAGCCAGCGCAAGCTTGTTGGTCTTCGCGCCTTTCGGTCGCGACACGCAGCGCAAGGCCGTGATCAAGTCCAAGCCGCTCAAGCTCCATCGCATTTACCGGCCACATGGGCCGGTCATCCGGCGCGGGGCCGTGGCGCAGCGTCATCATGATGCGGCCGCCCGGTTTCAGCAGCGTGACCAGTTTGCGCATCGCACGCGCACGCTCTTCGGGCCTGACATGCTGCCAAACGCCGCTCAGCCAGATCAGATCAAAGCCGAGGCCCAATTGGTGAATGCTAATCAGGCCGGGCAGGCGATCATCTACCCAGCGAATGCGCGCATCCGCGTGCAAGCGTCTAGCTTCTTCGCGGAGAGCCTTTGCCGGTTCTGCCGCAATCACCTCCCAGCCATGATTGGCAAACCAAGCTGCATCGCGCCCGCTGCCCGCGCCGACATCCAGAACCAAACCTGGCGTAGATGGCAGGAAGGGCAGGGCGTCGGCATGAATCTCTTCAAAGCCGAAGGCCTCATAGGCTGCGGTGAATTCGCGAAAGCCGCGATTGTAGGGGCTGATTGTGTCCCAGGCCATGTAAGATGACTATGCCGCAAAACCCGCTGCGGCACATCATCAAAGCTTGGGCCTTGGGCGCTATGCTTGGTCGTAGCCCCCATCACCCCGCCGCGCGAATCCCCCGGCTGCGGATCACCTCGCCCCATTTGGCAAGCTCCCGCGTCCAATACGCGTCAAACTCCGCCGGGCTATCGCCAATCGGCTCCGTCCCCTGCGTGATCATCTGCTGGCGAAAGGCTGGATCATCCACCGCCGAGCGCACCGCACCCGCCAGCCGTTCCACCACCACACTCGGCAGGCCCGCTGGCCCCATCAGCGCCATATCGGTGGACGAATCAAACCCCGTCACACCTGATTCCGCCAGCGTCGGCAGTTCCGGCAATAGCGAGGATCGCGTGGCTGTGCCCACCGCCAGCAATTTCAGCGTGCCCGCGGCGCGATGCGGCAGTGAAGATACCGCATCAATGAAGGACATTTGCGTCTCACCAGCCACCACGGCCTGCATGGAAGGTGCGCCACCACGATACGGCACATGCAGCATCTTAAGCCCCGCAATCGCCATCAGCATTTCACTCGCCAAATGGCTTGATGCGCCAATCCCGGCTGAGGAGAAGGAAACCTGTTCTGGCCTGGCCCGCACATAGGCCAGGAATTCCGCGATAGTGTTCACCGGCAAGCCAGGATGCACGCAAAGCGCCTGCGGCGTGCGCCCAACCAGGCTGATGCCCGTAAAGCCCGCGCGATTATCATAAGGCAGCGGGCTGATCAGATGGGGCGCGATGGCATAGGTGCTGTTCGTCGCAAACAGCAGCGTATAGCCATCAGGCCGCGCGCGCGCGACAGCGCCATGCCCAATCGTGCCGGAAGCTCCAGCGCGATTATCCACAACGAATTGCTGCCCGAAAGCCTGGCTGAAGCGCTGCGCGAAAAGCCGCGCCATGGTGTCGGAAGAACCACCTGCCACCCAGGGATTGATGATCTGCACCGGGCGCGCGGGCCAAACCTCCTGCGCGGAGGCGTGGCGCAGTGCGGGTGCGGCGAGCAGCCCGGCCAGAACCACACGGCGTTGGATGGAATGCATGGAAGCCTCCTTCAGCTTTGAACTAATTCAATGACCAGATTGCGATGCTTGTCCACGGAAACCTGCGCCCCTGGCGGGATGACGCAGGTTGATTCGCGTTCTTCCACCAGCGCCGGCCCCGCGAAAGCTGCCCCTGGCGCCAGCCGATACCGGTCATAAACCGCGCAATCGCACCAGCCATGGCCTTCAAACAGCGTGCGCCTTATGCCGCGCTGCGCTTCGCCTGCCTCGGCTTGTTGCGCGCCTTCCATGGCGATATCGCGCCCCGGTGCGGAAGCCGCGAGCCGCCACGTCAGCGCTTCAATCGGCAGCCCATCCAGCGCGCGGCCGAAGCGTTCCCGATAGGCAACAAGGAAATTCTCCGCGATGGCGGCGACATCATCCTGTCCCGGCGCAAGGCTTGGCATAGGCACGGGGATTTCAAACCCCTGGCCGACATACCGCATATCCGCCGCCGGTTTGTAGATAATATCGGCAGGATCAGCGCCGGCGCCCAGCAGCAGGCCACGTGCTTCCACGACCATTTCAGCATAAAGCGCGGCGATTTTCGCCCAATCCAGCTTTTCCAACCGCCCAACCAGGCTGCGGACCAAATCTGTCGCAGGCGGGGCTACCAGAAAGCCAATCGCGGAAGCAACACCGGCGCCAAGCGGCACCAGCACGCGCTTGATCTTGAGCAGCCGCGCCAAATCACACGCATGCACCGGCCCCGCACCACCAAAGGCAATCAGCGTAAAGCGGCGCGGATCGCGGCCCTTTTCGGCCATATGCATGCGGGTTGCCGCCGCCATGGTCTCATCCACAATGCGGCGAATGCCAAGCGCGGCGTCATCGGCACTCACGCCCAGTTTTGCGGAAAGATCACCACTCACGGCGCGCGTCACGGCGGGCAGATCAAGCGCCATTTCGCCACCCAGGAAATAGGCGGGATCAAGCCGGCCCAACACCAGATCGGAATCGGTGACGGTGGGCTCAAC
>CAIYMY010000164.1 GCA_903927465.1 uncultured Rhodospirillales bacterium
ACCTTCATCAATGAAATCGCTGACCTTTGCGAAAAGGTCGGTGCCGATGTGCATGATGTGGCTCGCGGCATGGGCCTTGATGGGCGGATCGGGCGTAAATTCCTCCATCCCGGCCCGGGCTATGGCGGTTCCTGCTTCCCCAAGGATACGCTGGCTTTGGCCCATACCGCGCAGGATGCCGGCGCGCCCTTGCGGCTGGTGGAAGCGACCATTGCGGTGAATGAAGCACGCAAGGCGCAGATGGCCGATCGCATCCTGGCCGCCCTTGGCCCGAACCCAGCGGGCAAGACAGTCGCGGTGCTGGGCCTGACCTTCAAGCCTGAGACCGATGACATGCGCGATGCGCCATCACTGGTGATCCTGCCCAAGCTGGCGGCGGCGGGGGTGGTGCTCCGCGCCTTTGACCCGCAGCCTGGCCATGCGCGCCAGGTGCTGCCCCAGGCGGTGCATTATGCCGAAAGCCCGCTGGATGCCGCGGCGGGCGCTGATGCGCTGGTGGTGCTGACGGAATGGAATGAATTCCGAGCACTCGCGCCAGATCGCCTGAAATCCGCCATGAAGGGCAGTATTGTGCTGGATCTTCGGAATATCTGGGACCCGGCGGCGATGCGCGCTGCCGGCTTCATTTATTCATCCATTGGCCGCCCCTGAGAGCCCTGACCATGACCGGATTCAATCATCGCTTCGACCCAACCGTGCTCCGCGAATATGATATTCGCGGCATTGTCGGCAAAACCCTGAACCCGGAAGATGCCTTCGCGATTGGCCGCTGCTTCGGCAGCGTGGTCAGCCGTGGCGGCGGCAAGCGTGTGGCCGTTGGCTATGATGGCCGCCTGCATTCGCCCGAGATGGAAGCGCAGCTTGTGGCGGGCTTGCGCGCCTGCGGCTTGGAAGTGGTGCGCATTGGGCTTTGCGCGACACCCATGCTGTATTACGCGGCCTATGCTTTGGAAGCTGATGGCGCGGCGATGGTGACGGGCAGCCATAACCCGCCCGATTACAATGGCTTCAAGATGATGATCGGCAAGAAGCCTTTCTATGGCGCGCAGATTCAGGAAATTGGCCGCATGGCGAAGGCCGGCGATGTGGTGCCGGAAGCCGTGGGCAGCGACCGCGCCGTGGATATCGCAACGCGCTATGCCGACCGGGTACTGCAGGATTGGGATGGCGGGGATCGTGCGCTGAAAGTGGTGTGGGACCCGGGCAATGGCTCGGCCGGGCCGATCGCGAAGGCGCTGGCCGCGCGGCTGCCGGGGCATCACATGTTGATCAATGCGGATGTGGATGGGCGCTTCCCGAACCATCATCCGGACCCGACAGTGCCCAAGAATCTGGAACAGTTGATCGCGGCCGTGGCGCGTGAAGGCGCTGATCTAGGCATTGCCTTTGACGGCGATGGGGATCGCATTGGCATTGTTGATAATGAAGGACATGTGCTGTTTGGCGATCAATTAATGATCGTGCTGGCGCGTGATGTGCTGAAAGCGAAGCCCGGGGCGACCATCATCGCGGATGTGAAGGCATCTCAGGTGCTGTTCGATGAAATCGCCAAGGCCGGCGGAAAGCCCTTGATGTGGAAGACCGGGCATTCGCTGATCAAGGCGAAAATGGCGGAAACCGGCAGCCCGCTGGCGGGTGAAATGTCGGGCCATATCTTCTTTGCCGATAAATGGTACGGCTTTGATGATGCGCCCTATTCCGCTGTGCGGCTGCTTGGCATTGTGGCGCGGCTTTCCGGCCCACTTTCCGAACTGCGCGCCGCGCTGCCGCAGATGATCAATACGCCGGAACTCCGTTTTGATTGCACCGAGGAGCGCAAGTTTGAAGTGGTGCGCGAAGTGAAGGAACGCCTGGCCGCTGCGGGCGCCAAGGTGCAAGATGTGGATGGCGTGCGCGTGCTGACCGATGATGGCTGGTGGCTGCTGCGCGCTTCCAATACCCAGGCCGTACTGGTGGCCCGAGTGGAAGCCTCCAGCGAGGCAGGGCTTGAACGGCTGAAGGCCGATCTGGCGCACCAGATCACCGCGAGTGGTCTGGCGGTGCCGGATTTCTCCGGCGCCAATGCGGGGCATTGAGGCAAGGCGCCACTTCGGGTTACGGTTCCTTCAACTTCAACAAGGGAAGGAACCGGGGATGAAACTAAATCGTCGTGATGTCTTGATTGCGGGCGCTGTTCTGGCGGCGCCGGCCACTGTCCGCGCGCAGGATTTTCCCACGCGGCCCATTCGCATCATTGTGCCCTTCCCCGCCGGCGGCACCACGGATTTGCTCGCGCGGCTTTTTGCGCAACGCCTGACAGAAACGCTTGGTCAGTCCGTTGTGGTGGAAAATCGCGGCGGTGGCGGTGGTTCGATCGGTGCTGATGTTGTCGCGAAGGCAGCACCCGATGGCTATACGCTGCTGATGCACAACATCACCTTCCCGACGACAACGGCGGCGATGGCGCTGGCGGGGCGGCCACCGCATGACATTGAACGGGATTTCGCGCCGCTGTCGCTTGGCGCCAATGTGCCGCTGGTGATCCTGGCCAATCCTACCGTACCGGTCACGGATTTACGGGGATTTGTTGCCTGGGCCAAGGCGCAAAGCTCTCCGCCCTTTTATGGCTCCACCGGACCTGGTTCCTTCATGAATATGGTGGGCGAAGTGCTGAAGCGCGATGCCGGCATTGCCATGGAACATGTGCCCTTCCGCGGCGCGGCGCCAATGATCCAAGAATTGATCGTGGGGCGGGTGCAATTCGGCGGGGATCAGATTTCCACCTGCTTCGGCCATGTGCGCGCCGGCGCGCTGAAGGGCCTTGCCACAACGGCTTCCAAGCGCGCCAAAGTGCTGCCCGATGTGCCGACCGTGCGCGAACAAGGTTTTGCATCGCTGGAATTGGATGGCTGGAATGGCTTCTTCGCCCCGGCGCGCACGCCGGCGCCGATCATGGCGCGGCTGCAACGCGAAATCGCCGCTGCGGCGGCGCAGCCCGATTTCATTCGCCGCTGCGATGAGGTTGGTGCGGAAGCCGTCGGTTCTGATTCCGAAAGCTTCGGCGCCATGGTGCGCGCCCAGGCGGCCAAGATCCGCGACCTGGTGGCGAGTGTGCAGTTGAAACCGGAGTGAGAATACCGATGACCGAAGCCCTTGAATCCAGCCTGATTACCACACGCGAAGGTGCGGCCGGCACCATTCTGATGAACCGGCCCAAGGCGCTGAATGCGCTCAATCAGGAAATGATCCGGGGCTTCGCTGCGGCCATTGCGGATTGGCGGCATGATGCTTCCGTAACGCTTGCGCTGTTGGAAGGCGCGGGCGGGCGGGCCTTTTGCGCCGGTGGCGATGTACGCGCTGTGCGCGCGGCAGCGGTTGCCGGTGATCGCGCGGCGGTGGAGGCGTTTTTCTCAGAAGAATATGCCGTGAATGCCGGCATTGCCACTTTCGGCAAACCCTGGGTCAGCCTGATTGATGGCGTTTGCATGGGGGGTGGCATTGGCGTTTCGGTGCATGGCTCACACCGTATCGTTACCAATAACGCCATGTTCGCCATGCCTGAGACAGCGATTGCGCTGTTTCCGGATGTCGGCACTTCCTTTGCGCTGCCGCGTCTGCCTGGTGCGCTTGGCATGTGGCTGGCGCTGACCGGTGCGCGCTTGAATGGCGCCGATGCTGTGCATGCTGGGCTTGCCACACATTTCACAACGCGTGAGGCGCTGCCGGCTTTGCGCGCTGCCCTGATTGCTGGCGATATCGGTGCGGTAGCGCGGTTCTGTGGGTCAGCGCCCGCGCCAAGCTTCGCACCGCATCGCGCGGCGATTGATCGCTGTTTTGGCGCGGGGTCCATCCCCGCCATCCTGGCCGCGCTGGAAGCGGAGGGGACAGATTGGGCGCGCGAACAGCTTGGGGTGTTGCATCACGCCTCACCAACATCGCTGTTTGTGACGCATGAATTGCTGAGCCGCGGCGCCAAGCGCGATCTGGCCGGCTGCCTTGCCATGGAATTGGCACTGACGCGCGTGGTGGTGAATGACCATCCGGATTTCCGTGAAGGCGTGCGCGCGGTGCTGGTGGATAAGGACCATAAGCCGCAATGGCAGCCCGCTAGCATTGTAGCGGTGGATCAGGCGACGATTCAGGCGATGTTCAAGGTTTGATTATCGCCCAATCAGCACCAGCACCACGCCAGCCACAACGGCAAGCGCACCGATGATATCGCTGCGCTTCATTTTCTCCTTGAGGAAAAACTTGCTAAATAGCAGCGTGAACAAAATCTCCACCTGACCAATAGCGCGCACCAGCGCGACAGGTGCCAGCGCAAAACCCGTGAACCAGCAGGCGGACCCGCAAGCCGAAAGCGCACCAACCTGCGCGGATGAACGCCAGGTGGAGAAAACCGCGCGCACACTGGCGGGTTCGCGCAACACCAGCCAACCGCCCTGCATGATGGTCTGCATGGTGTTGATCACCACCAAAGTTTCAAGCGCTCGCAACACCACATCCGGCCCCTGCAATTCCTGCGTCGCCGCACGAATAGCGAGCGCGCAAAGCGCGAAGGCAAAACCTGCACCCAGGCCGCAAAGTGCGGCGGGCTGCACCGTAGCGCGCAGCATTTCGCCAAATGAGCCAACGCGGCCAGCGAGCGATAGATAAAGCGTACCGCCCACAGAAACCGCAATGCCAGCCCAGGCGAGCGGCGCGAAATTCTCACCAAGCAACAACAGGGCAAGAAAGGCCGCCTGCACCGCTTCGGTCTTGGCGTAAGCGGTGCCCACGGCAAAGCCGCGATGCGCGAAGGACATGATCAGCAGATTGGTGCCGATGATCTGCCCAAGCCCGCCGAGTGCGGCGTAGAGGAAGAACATCGGTGTCGGCGTGGAAAGCGCACCGCCAAAGATGAGCATGTATAGCCCGACCAGAAGCAAACCCACCGGCACGCCATAAAGATAGCGCACCACGGCGGCGGCATTGACGGAAAGTTGCCCACGCAGCTTTTGCTGCAAGGCTGTGCGCCAGGTTTGAAACAGCGCGGCGATGACGGTTGCGGCAACCCAAAGCGGCATCAGCCGAGCCTCGGGTCTAGCCAGGGCTGCGCCATGGGCTGCCAGGGGGAAAGCTGCGCGCTGGCTTCATCAAGTTGCACGCCAAGCCCCGGAGCTTGCGGCAGGCTGGCGCTGCCCTGCTGAAAGCGCAGATCGTGGCCGCTGATCATGGTGAAGAAACGCTCCGTTTCGCCGAATTGCACTTCAAGTGGCAGCAAATTAGGCAGGGTTGCGCAAAGATGTACGGAATGGGCGTGGCAGATTGGGCCGGTTGGGTTATGGGGCGCGATCTCAATACCCGCGGTTTGGGCGAGGGCCGCAATGCGCAGAATTTCCTCATGCCCGCCGGCATATTTGATATCGGGCATCAACACATCATAGCAGCCGGCTTCAATGATGCGGCGATAAGCGCCAAGGCCCGCGAGGGTCTCTGCCCCTGCCAAGCGCATGCCGCGATCATTCGCCATGCTGCGCAACCGCGCGATGGCGGTGTGATTGGCTTCGGACACAGGGCATTCCAGCCAGAATAAATTGAAGGGCGCGACATCGCGGATCAGCGCCGCCGCGCCACCAGGTGAAAAGCGCCAATGCGCATCCACCATCACATCAATCGCGCTGCCCACCGCGTCACGCACCGCGGCAATACGCGCGAGACCTTCCGCATAGGCAGCACGCTGCGCGAGGTGTGCGGCGTCTTCCCAGACCATGGGCTCAAAAGGGGCGAGTTTCACGGCGCGAAACCCGACCGCCACCGCGCGCTTTGCGGCATCGGCAAAACCTGCGGGCGTGCGCGGTGCCGCGCCGCGATTGATATTGGCATAAAGCGGCACAGCATCGCGCAAGGCGCCGCCCAGCATGGCGTGAATGGGCCGGCCCGCTTCCTGCCCCGCCACATCCCAAAGTGCCTGTTCCAACCCAGAAATCACAGCATGCGCGACCAAGCCCGCCGGCGCATGCGGCAACAGGCGCGCGAGGCGATTGCGTGCGCTGGCATCCTGGCCCTTCACCGTTGCTGATACGCGCGTCACTTCTGCGGCCAGCAAAGCCTCATGATCCGAAAGCGTGATTTCGCCAATACCTGTGCGGCCATCTTCCAGGCGCAGCAACACGAAGCACCAATTGGTCTTGGGCGTGACATTCACACCAACAAAATCAAGCGCGGCAATGCGCATCAGCCGCGCGCCTTGCGGAGTTCAATCGCGAGCGGTGGATCATCGGTCGCGAAGGCATCCATGCCAAGATCGAGCGCCTTTTCAATCTCCGCGCGGTGATTGGCCGCCCAGACACCAGTAGTGAGGCCCAGCTTGCGCGCCGCAGCTATGAAGGCCGGCGTCACATCGCCCATGGAGCATTCGCAGCCTGTCACACCAAGCGCCCGCGCTGCCGCCATGCAGGCATCCGGCCCCAGGCTGGCCAGAATGGGGCTATTCACCAGCCAGACAGCACCTGCCAGCCGCTTTTCCTGCGCCGCCGCCGCGGCCGTGCCGCCATGAAAAGCGATGATGATGCTGCGATGGAGCATGCCCTCCGCTTCCAGCACGCCAAGCACGCGCGGCAGGAAATCCGGATAGGGTTTGTAGTCGCGGTCGCCCTTCACTTCCACGCGGAGCAGCTTGTCACTTGGTGCCACAAGGCGCGCGAGTGCGGCGAGTGTTGGAATGGCTTCCCCAGGCGCCCCGCGAAACCGTGTCGCACCAAGTTCAGCGGCGCTGCGCGCCACCAAAGGCCCAGTCAGGTCCGTCATTCGTTCCAGCGTTGCATCATGATGCACCATGGGCATGCCATCGGCGGAGGGGTGCACATCGCATTCCAGAACCTCAACGGGCAGCATCAGGCTTTGGCGGAAAGCAAACAGGCTGTTTTCCGGCCAAAGATAGGCGCCGCCGCGATGCGAAATGATCTGTGGTTTTACCATCGCCATCAGCGCGCCGCGCGTTCGGCGTGTTTGCCCATGGTGTTGAAGGGCGCATAGGGCGGGAAAGGCCCAATTGCGTTCATATCAACCTCCACCAGCGCAGGGCCAGAAACCGCGAGCGCTTTTTGTAGCACTTCAGTCACCTCCTCCGCCTTGCTGATGCGGAAGTACGGCATGCCAGCAAGTGCCGCGAGGCCTTCCAGATTCGGGTTCAGGATGTCATCGCCAAACAGGCGCCCATCCGCCAAAGCATCCTGGATGTGACGGATCACGCCATAGCCGTGATCATTCATCACCATCGTGACCAATTCGGCTTTTTCCTGCGTCGCCGCCCAAAGCTCATTCATGCCGAGCGCGAAGCCGCCATCACCCACCATGGCGATGGTCTTCCGCCCGCCTGCGCCAAGTGCGGCACCAATGCCAAGCGCAAGCCCCGGGCCAATGGCAGCGCCCACCGGATGCACCGCATTGCGCGGATCATAAATCGGGAAAATGCGATTGCCCCAGGTGGAGTTTGAGATGGTAATGTCACGCACCCAAACCCCATCACGCGGCAGCGCGGCGCGCACCGCATCCGGGAAGCCCTGATAGGGGCCAAGCGTTTCGCGATATTCCTGCCCTGCACGGGACTTCAGCGCAGCAAAATCCGCAGCGAAGCCAGGCTCAACCGACATCTTACCCGCCAGCCGATCCGCAAGTGCCGCCATGGTCAGCGCTGCATCGCCATGTAGGAACAGCGAAGACGCATAGCCGCGCCCATTGGCCGCAGCATCGCCATCCACGCGGATCAGCGTTTGTGGCAGCTTCATGTTGAAGTCCATGGTTTCATGCCCGCGCAGGCGAGACCCCACCACCAGCATTGCATCCACGCTGCCATAAAATTCCTGCACGCGCGGTGATCCATTGCCATGCAGCGCGCCGAGGCTCATCGGGTGATCTTCCGGGATAATGCCGCGTCCATTCCAGGATGTGACCACACCAAAGCCCAAAGCCATCAAGCGCGCGGCTTCAGCGCCAGCCTGCTTCGCACCATTGCCAAGCCAAATCATGGGGCGTTTGGCTTTGGACAGAATGGCGACGGCTTCGTCCAATTCCGCTGGATTGGGTGGCAGTGGCGCCGTGATGGGCAGCACCAGCGAATCAAGCCCGGCAGGGCGCGTAATGGCCGTGCGTTGCAGATCAATCGGGATTTCGACCGAAACTGGGCCACGCGGCGCTGAGAGCGCTTCCGCCGCCGCGCGCACCAGAACGCCGAACGCCTCTCCGGCGCTGCGCACGCGATAGGCCGCCTTGCAGACAGCGGCAAGCGCCTGGGTTTGGCCCGGCACATCATGCACCGTGCCGACATCTCGATCAATGAAGCGTGTCGCGGTCTGCCCGGTGATATGCAGCACAGGGCTTCCCGCAAAACGTGCTTCCACCAGGCCCGGAATGGCATTGGCCATGCCTGGCCCCGTGCTGGTGAAGATCACGCCCAAATGGCCGGTCACGCGCGCATAGGCATCGGCCATATGCGCGCCGCCCATTTCCCCACGCGCCTTGACATAGCGGAGCCGATTGCGCTGGCCGATTGCATCCAGCATCGGAATATTATGCACGGACACAATACCGAAGACGGTGGAAACCCCCACTTGCGGCAGGAATTCCGCCACCAGATCGGCGACAGTGTATTTCTCGGCCATGGCGCGGCCTCCCTGTTCTTGTAGAGCGCTTCAGAAACCGACGAGATCACCGCCCTTGAGCTTCAGCATCTCTCGTGCCTCCGCAGGTGTGGCGATTTCCAGGCTGAGTTCTTCCAGAATGCGGCGGATTTTCGCGACTTGTTCGGCGTTTGTTTTCGCTGGCACACCCTTGCCGAGCCAGAGGCTATCTTCTAGCCCAACGCGCACATTGCCGCCCATCATGCCGGCCATGGTGGTGAAGGGCATTTGGTTGCGCCCTGCGGCAAGAACAGACCAAACGTAATCCTTGCCGAAAAGGCGATCCGCCGTTTCCTTCATGAACATCAGATTGCGCGGTTCCGCACCGATACCGCCCAGAATGCCGAAAATGGTTTGCGTGAACAGCGGTGCTTCGACAATCTTACGGTCCAGCATATGCGCCAGATTATACAAATGACCGACATCGTAACATTCAAATTCAAAGCGCGTACCATGCTTCTTACCGAGCCGTTCCACGACCTGTTCGATATCCTGGAAGGTATTGCGGAAGATGTAATTGGTTGTGCCTTCCAGATAGGGCTTTTCCCAATCATACTTGAACTTCTTCACCCGCGCCGCCGATGGCGCGATGTTGAAATTCATCGAACCCATATTCAGGCTGCACATTTCGGGCTTCGCCAGCAATGGCGCGGCAAGCCTTTCATCCAAGGTCATGCCAAGCCCGCCGCCCGTGGTGATATTGATCACCGCATCGGTGGATTGCTTGATGACCGGCAGGAATTGCATGAAGACCTTTGGGTCCGGCGTCGGTTGGCCATTTTGCGGGTCGCGCGCATGCAGATGGATGATGGAAGCGCCTGCTTCCGCCGCGGCGATGGATTGTTCCGCAATCTCCTTCGGCGTGATCGGCAGGTATTCCGACATGGAAGGCGTGTGGATGGCACCGGTGACGGCGCAAGTAATGATGACCTTGGTCATGGCTTTCCCCTTGTTTGGCTTCTGGCTGATCCTGCCGCGCGCCGCGCCGGAACGGAAGGGGGTTATTCGTGCCGCAGCGCCGTTATCGGGTCCAAATGCGCCGCGCGGCGCGCCGGCCAGAAGCCAAAGCACAGGCCCGTCAGCGCCGAAACCCCAACTGCAATCAGGACCGCATCGGCCCTGACCAGTACCGGCCAGCCAGCCACATCGGCCAGGATATGCGATAGCGCGATCCCCGCCAGCACGCCGGCCGCGCCACCCAGCAGCGCCAGCATCACCGCTTCCAATAGGAATTGCGCCAGCACATCACGCCGCCGCGCACCAATCGCAAGCCTCAGGCCAATTTCGCGCGTGCGCTCTGTCACGCTCACCAGCATGATGTTCATCACGCCAATGCCGCCGACCAGCAGCGATACTGCGGCGACAGAGGCGAGCAAAGTGGAAAGAGTACGCGCCGAAGCATCACGCGTGGCCTGAATATCGGAAAGATTGCGGATGGAAACGCTATCCGGTTCATTGGCGGCGACGCGATGGCGTTGGCGCATCAGGACGCGAATGGCTTCTTCTGCCGCAGCCATATTCTCACCTTCATGGACCTTGACGGAAATCACACCCACCTGGCGCGC
The DNA here is from genome assembly GCA_903927465.1 of uncultured Rhodospirillales bacterium. Lineage (GTDB taxonomy): Bacteria > Pseudomonadota > Alphaproteobacteria > Acetobacterales > Acetobacteraceae > Neoroseomonas. The sequence continues at coordinate 10,205 of CAIYMY010000164.1, forward strand.
ATTGGCGCGCGAGGCACCCATCACGCTGCGTCGCGCGGTCCAATAGGGTACGAAAACCGTATCATCCTGATCTTGGCCCGTAGGGTTCTGGCCCTTGCGTGCCATGACGCCAATCACCTCAAAAGGTGTCTGGCGAATGCGAATTTCGCGCCCCACAGGGTCTTCTTCGGCAAACAGCATCTCGGCCACGGTGGCGCCCAGGATCACCACCTTGCGCCCGCCGGCGGCTTCTTCGGGCGAGAATAGCCGCCCGCTATCTGCCACCCATTCATGGGCTATGAAGTAATCCGGTTCGGTCGCCAGCACGGTGGTGGACCAGTTCTGATTGCCGGCCACGACTTGAAAGGTCTGGCGAATGGAACCAGCCGCCACCTGCACTTCCGGAATCTCGCGCGCAATCGCCACCGCATCATCCCAAGCGAGGTTGGAACGCCCACCCGCGCCAAGCCGCACGCCCCCCATGGTAGCACTGCCACCCCAGACGATCAGCAGATTCGCACCAAGGGATTGGATCTGCGCCAGCACCTGCCGCCGCGCGCCTTCCCCCACCGCCACGGTCGCAATGACCGCCGCCACACCAATGAAAATGCCAAGCGCCGTCAGGATGGAGCGCAGCAGATTAGCCGAAAGCGCGGAAAGCGCGCCGCGCAAAGCTTCCAACACATCAATGCCGCGCCTGGCGGCGGTAGTAATGGGTGGCAGAAGCGCATTCATGCCGCTGCATCCGCCTCAGGCAGTGCGGCGAGGGCCGCTTCGGCACTGGCGGCGCTTTGCGTTTCATCCGCAATCAATCGCCCATCGCGAAAGCGCAGCACGCGTTCGGCAAAGCGCGCCACATCTGGGTCATGTGTCACCATCAAAATGCCGACACCTTCGCGATTAAGCGCCTGGAACAGCGCCATGATGGAAAGCCCGGTGCGCGTATCCAAGGCACCGGTGGGCTCATCCGCCAGGATCAGATCAGGGCTGCCAACAATGGCGCGCGCAATCGCCACGCGCTGCTGTTGCCCGCCGGAAAGCTGTGTAGGGCGATGATGCATGCGATCCCCCAGGCCCACCGCCGCCAGCGCCGCCGCCGCGCGTTCGCGCCTGAGCCGCTTTGGCATGCCGCGATAAATCAGCGGCAATTCCACATTGGCCAGCGCATCAGCACGTGGCAGCAGATTGAAGGATTGAAAGACAAAACCAAGCCGGCGGCTGCGGAGATCAGCAAGCCGATCATGGGACAGTGCCCCCACATCTTCGCCCATCAGGCCGTAGCTGCCGCGTGTGGGCCGATCAAGGCAGCCGATCAGATTGAGGAAGGTGGATTTGCCGGAACCCGATGGCCCCATGGCGGCCACAAAACGCCCAGGTGCTATGGCAAGCGTCACATCCTGCAGCGCCGCCACCACACCATCTCCGGCTGGGTAATGCTTGGTGAGGCCAGTGGTTTCAATCAAAGCCGTCATGGCATCAGAAAAGCCGCCTGGCGCCAGAAGCCGCGGCGGTGCCGGCACGTTCCTGGCCGATGATCACGGCGGCACCTTCGGCGATATCGCCGCTGATGATTTCCGTGACGCTGCCGTCAGAAAGGCCAATACGCAGTTGTACGGCGCGCGGTGGTGCATCGCCTTCCTGCACCCAAACCGTGCCGGCCTGGCCTGCTGCGGCATTGCCGCGAAGTGCCGCCAAGCGCGCGCGTTGGTCAGGTGTCAGCACCGCATTCAGGCGTGCAATCAGGCGCTGGCGCCCCGCTTGCGCCTGTTGGCGCCGTGCATCGGGGTCCTGCGGGAGTGCTGCCATGCGGGTGCGCATTTCCGCGCGTGCGGCTTCGATTTCGGCGCGCTGCGCTTCGGTCAAATCCGTGAGCTGCGCCAGCGCCTGATCCATTTGCTGCCCGCCGCCTTGTGCTTGCGTGGCGCCGCCTGAAGTACTGGTACTGCCTGCCGGGCGCCAGCGCAGCGCGGCGTTGGGCACGCGCAGCGCATCATTGCGGATATCGGTGATGATACGAAGTGTTGCCGTCATGCCCGGCAGCAGCCGGCCAGAAGCATTGGGCGTATTCACCACCACGGTATAGGTCACCACATTCTGTACCGTGGTCGCAGCCAGGCGGATTTCCTTGACGCGCCCGCGCAGCGTCTCGTTAGGGTAGGACGCCACCGTGAAGGTCACATCCTGGCCCGCGCGCACACGCCCGATATCGGCTTCATCCACGGTTGCATGCACTTCCATCTCATCCAGGCTGGCGGCGATCTGGAACAGGATGGGCGATTGGAAGGAAGCGGCGACGGTTTGCCCGACATCAATATTCCGCGATACCACCACACCATCAATCGGCGATTTGATCGTGGCGTTGCGCAGGTCCACTTCCACTAGGCGAAGCTGCGCGACCTTTTGTTCTCGCGCCGCAATGGCAGCTTCAACCTGCGCGTCAGCGGTGCGGGCAGCGGCGGCAGCGGCCAAAAGCCCGGCATCAGCGCGGGAGATATCAGCCTGGGCCTGTGCAACCGCGGCGCGTAGCCTTTCCGCCGTGAAGCCGGCGCGCAAGGCTTCGCGTTCCGTGCCAACGCCTCGGGCACGCAGTTCTGCGGTGCGGGCGGCTTCTACCTCAGCATCGCGCAGACTGGCCTCGGCGCCCAAAAGAGCGGCGCGCACAGCTTCAATCTGCGCCCTGGATTGCGCGTGATCCGCCACCGCGCGTTCCGCCTGCGCGCGGGAGACAGTGATTTGCGCGGCGGCGGCATGGACATCAGCCTCGGCCGCCGCGCGGCGGGCTTCAAGCGTTGCGGTATCCAATTGCGCGATGGGTTGGTCGGCTTTCACCTTCGAATTGAAATCCGCCAGCAATTCGCGGATTTGGCCGGAAAGCTGGCTGCCCACCTGCACGAGCGTCACGGGATTGACGGTGCCCGTGGCCGCCACCACGGCAGTGATAGACCCGCGATCAAGCGTTGCGGTGCGAAGCCGAGGCGCCCCAGCCTGGCCATCGGGTTCCAGAAAGCCAGGGCGCGGCATGCCAGCGCCCCACCAGACAGCGCCAGCACCAAGCAACAGAACAAGGGCAATCAGCCATTTCCGCATGGTTCCATCATAGCAGGGATTTTACAACGCGCATGCCCCGAAACTTATCGCCCGGTAACCCCCGGGGGCGCCATTCGCAGCGCGCATGCTTTGGGCTAGGCTTTTCCGCGTTGTTGGGTATGAGGGTTTGATGCGTATTCTGATTTTGGGCGCTGGCGCCTTGGGGGGTTATTTTGGCGGGCGCCTGCATCAGGCGGGGCTTGATGCCAGCTTTCTGGTGCGCCCCGGTCGCGCGGCGGTGCTTGCCCGCGATGGCTTGAAGATCACAAGCAGCCTTGGCGATTATCAGGCCAAGGTGACCACTATCACGCCAGAGGCGCTGCAGCCCGGCTGGGATCTGCTGATCTTGACCTGCAAGGCCTATGATCTGGCCGATGCGATGGAAACGATCCGCCCGGCAGTTGATGCTCGCACGGCCATTCTACCGGTACTAAACGGCATCAGCCATATCGAAACGCTGCAACGTGCCTTCGGCGCTGAGCGCGTTTTGGGTGGGATTGCAAAAATCCAGGCAAGCCTCGCGCCCGATGGCACGATCCGACATTTGAATGATTGGCGCTGGCTGACCTTTGGTGAAGTCGCGGGCGGCATGAGTGCGCGGGTTGAACGCATAGCAGCGGCCTTCAGTGCGGCGCCCGGCATGGTGGCGACCGCCGTGCCCGATATCATGGCGCAGATGTGGGAAAAGCTGGTGCATCTTGGCACCAGCGCCGTCTGCACCGTGCTGATGCGCGCCAATGTTGGTGAGATTGCCCGCGCGCCAGGCGGTATTGCCTTCATGCATGGGGTATTGGAAGCCAATGCTGCCATCGCCGCCGCCGAAGGCTTCCCCGTGAGCGATACCTTCATGCAGCAATATCGCGGCGTCTTTGGCGATAACGCCAGCGCCTATACAGCTTCCATGCTGCGCGATCTGGAAGCGGGCGGGCGGATCGAAGCCGATCACATCCTTGGCTTTTTGTTGGAAGCCGCGCGGCGCCATGGGCTGCCAAGCAGCCTGCATGAAGCGGCCTTTCTGCATGCCAAGGCTTTCGAACAACGGCGCGATGCCAAGCGCTTACCAAAATAAAAATCCCATCCAGGAGAGTGCCATGCGATTGAAGGACAAGATTGCGATCATCACCGGCGCCGGTTCCGGTATTGGTCGCGCGACCGCCGTGTTATTCGCGCAAGAAGGTGCAAAGCTTGCGCTAGTGGATCGCGACGCGGCGGCGGTTGAGGAAACCGCGAAGCTTATCGGTGGTGCGCTGACCCGGGTTTCCGATGTTGGCGCCCCAGGTGCTGCCGATGAAGATGCGGCCGCCATACTGCAACATTATGGGCGTATTGATATCCTGTATGCGGCTGCAGGATTTTCGGTGGGCGGTACGGTTCTGGACACCAAGCCCGAAGATTGGGACGCAGTCTTTCGCGTGCATGTCGGCGGCACCTGGCTTTGGGCGCGCGCTGTCATTCCGGCCATGAAGCGCCAAGGCGGCGGGGCGATCATCACCACCGCTTCGCAGCTTGCGATCGCGGGTGGCGCCGGCAATAGCGCCTATATCGCCGCGAAAGGCGCGATATTGAGCCTGACGCGTGTCATGGCGCTTGATTTCGTGGCTGATGGCATTCGTGTGAATGCGATTGTGCCGGGTGCGATTGATACGCCCTTGCTTGCCCGCAGCATGGGCCGCCGTGCGGACCCGGAAGCGGCACGTGCAGCATCGCGCGCGCGTCACGCCATGGGGCGTTTTGGCCGGCCTGAGGAAGTGGCCGATGGTGTGCTCTATTTGGCGAGCGATAGCGCCAGCTTCACTACAGGTATTGCCCTGCCGGTGGATGGCGGGTGGCTCGCGAAATAGCCGCCGTGCCAGCGGCACGGAAACCGCGCTTAGGCCTTGCCCTGGGCGGGACGGATGTGCATTTTCGGTAAAGTCATAGGAACCCACAATGATCGCTCTGCCCGCACCCAAGGCCGAAATACTCGCCCGCCGCGAGGAAATTATTGTGGCGCTAACTGCGCTTGTGCCCGGCGATGGTGTGATCGCTGAGGGCATTCGCATGAAGCCCTATGAGACCGATGGGCTTGCCGCCTATCGGCAAATGCCCTTGGCGGTGGTGCTGCCTTCCACCACCGAACAGGTCGCGGCTGTGCTGCGGTATTGCCATGAACAGGGCATTCGCGTGGTGCCGCGTGGCGCGGGGACCAGTCTTTCCGGCGGTGCGCTGCCTTTGGCGGATGCGGTAGTCATCGGGTTAATGCGGCTCAACGCCATTCATGAGATCAATTATGCGGATCGCTATGCGGTGGTGGGCGCTGGCGTCACGAATATCGGGATCACCAAGGCGGTGGAAGCTGATGGTTTTTTCTATGCGCCTGATCCGTCTTCTCAGTTGGCCTGCATGATTGGCGGGAATGTGATGATGAATTCCGGCGGTGCGCATTGCCTGAAATATGGGGTGACGGCGAATAACCTGCTCGGCGTGAAATTCGTGACTATTGAAGGTGAGGTGCTGGAGATTGGTGGCACTTATCTGGATGCGGCGGGTTATGATTGGCTGGGGCTGATCACGGGCAGTGAGGGCCAATTGGGGATTGTCACGGAAGTGACAGTGCGCATTCTGCGCAGCGCCGAAGGGGCACGCGCCATGTTGGCGGCCTTCAATTCCATTGAAATCGCCGGTGCGGCGGTGGATGCCATTATCGGCAGCGGCATTATTCCGGTGGCGTTGGAATTCATGGACAAGCCCTGCATCCATGCTTGTGAAGCCTTCGCCCATGCCGGCTATCCGCTGGATGCGGAAGCAATGCTGATCATCGAAGTTGAAGGGAGCATCGCGGAGCAGGATGCCTTGTTGGCGCGCATCAAGGATATTTGCGCGCGGTTTGACCCGATCAGCCTGAAGGTTGCGGAGACCGCGGAACAAAGCCTTGCCATCTGGAAAGGCCGCAAAGGCGCCTTTGGCGCGGTGGGACGCATCAGCCCCGATTATCTTTGTATGGATGGCACCATTCCAACCAGCGAATTGCCGCGTGTGCTTCGGCGTATTGGTGAGATGAGCGAGCAATACGGGTTGAAGGTCGCCAATGTGTTCCATGCCGGTGATGGCAATTTGCATCCGCTGATCATGTTTGATGCGAATGACGCGGATAGCTTCCACCGCGCTGAGGCCTTTGGCGCGGACATATTGAAGCTTTGCGTGGAGGTTGGCGGCTGCTTGACCGGTGAGCATGGCGTTGGGGTGGAAAAGCGCGATCTGATGACTGTGCAATTCCAGCCGCATGAATTGACCCAGCAGCGCGCCATCAAAAGCGCCTTTGATCCCGACTGGCTTCTCAATCCCGCCAAGGTGTTCCCGTTGCAAGGCGCGCTGTCGCCCGCGCTGGCCGCTGAATGAGCGCGATGATCGCGCCGGTGGATGAGGCCGGCATCATTGCCGCGGTGCAGGCGGCCCGCGCGGCGCGCGAACCGCTTGCCATTGAAGGCCAGGGGTCGAAGCGCGGAATGCTGCGTCCCGTGCAGGCTGCGCGCAGCCTTTCAACGCGTGGGCTGACCGGCGTTACGCTCTATCGCCCGGCGGAGTTGATCATCAGCGCGCGCGCCGGCACGCCGCTTGCCGAAATTGAAGCCACTTTGGCGGAAAAGGGCCAGCAGCTGATCGCTGAATCGCCCTATCTGAATGGGGTTTTTGGCACAACCGCTCCACCCAGCATTGGTGGTGTGGTCGCGGCCAATCTGTCCGGCCCGCGGCGCATCACCTGGGGGGCGACTCGCGATCACGTGATGGGGCTGCGCTTCATCAATGGCGCTGGTGAGGCGATCCGTTCTGGTGGGCGTGTACTGAAGAACGTGACAGGGCTTGATTTGTGCAAGCTGCTGTCGGGTTCTTATGGCACGCTTGGTGTAATCACCGAAGTGACGCTCAAAGTCCTGCCGGCGCCGGAAACAAGTGCGACACTGCTGATTGAAACGCCCGATCTTGCAAGCGCGGTGGCCGCACTTTCAGCAGGGCTAGGCAGCCCTTTTGGCGTTTCCGCAGCGACGGCGCTGCCGGTGAAGGATCACGTGATTGCGGCGGTAAGGCTTGAGGATTTCGCGGCCTCGGTCGCTTATCGCATGGAAAAGCTGCGCGGCGTGCTGGGCAGTTTGGGCACGCAGCGCGTGATGGAAGATGCCGAAAGCCGCGCTTTCTGGCGCGGTGTGAGGGAAGTGGAACCGCTTCAGGTCGTGCCAGATGAGGCTATTTGGCGGGTTTCGGTGCGCCCTTCCGCCGGGCCGCAGATTGCAGCGGCGGCAAGTGCGATTGGCGGGCGCGTCATGCTGGATTGGGGTGGCGGCCTGGTTTGGATCGCGGCCAGCCCCAGCAGCGCCAACCACATGCTGATCTCCGAGGCAGCGCACACGCAAGGCGGCGCGGCGATGCTGTTCCGCGCGCCGGAATCCTTGCGGCTTGCCGTGCCGGTGCTGCCCGAAGAAGCCGCGCCGCTGGCCAAGATTGGCGCGCGTGTAAAGGAAGCGCTGGACCCCGGCGGGCTGTTCAATCCAGGGCATATCCGCGCCGCGTGATGTGCTAAACTAATGAAGGGCTTTGCCTGACCCTTCACCAAAGCGCGCATCACAGCACCAGCTTCAGCCCCTCATGGCTCGCGACAAAGCCGAGGCTTTCGTAAAAACGCCGCGCCTCTGGCCTTTGTTTATCAGTTGTCAGCTGCACCAGCCCACAACCACGCGCGCGGCATTCGGCAATGGCCCATGCAAACATTTGCCTGCCAAGCCCATCGCTGCGCCGGTCGGCAGCGATGCGCACGCTTTCAATCTGCCCGCGCCACATGCCAAGGCGTGAAAGCCCTGGGATGAAGCTCAATTGCAGGCAGCCAATCACGCGCCCTTCATCTTCCACCACCGCCAAATACTGGTTGGCATCGGCGTCAATGGCGGCGAAGGCCGCGAGGTAGGCAGGGTTGGGCGGGTCAGCGGCGTCTTCGCGCCCCTGACCCAGCCTGTCATCGGCCAAAAGCGCGATGATGGCGGGTAAATCCGCCAGCGTGGCGCTGCGAAACATCAGCGCCACGGCAGACGCAATTCAGATCTTCACGCGATCCGGCGCCACCCAGCTCAGCGGTTCCTTCCAGATCACCTGATCCGTGGTGACGGGGCGGTCCAGACGGTTCATGCCGCGCAGCTGATCAATCGCACGCTGCACATAGGCAACGCTGTCGCTGGTCAGGTTCATGCGGTATTCCACCTTGCCCATCAGCTCTGCGATGAAGGCACGATCCTGCCGCAGGAAACGCGCCACCTGCTGCACCGCCTGATCACGATTGCTGACGGTGAATTCGGTTGCCTGCACCAAAGACCGCATCAACCGTTCCGTGGTGGCGCGATTGGCTTCCGCCCAGCCTTTGTTCATGTAGATGTAGTTGCTCTGAATCGCGATCTGGTCGTTGCTGAGCAGGATCTTGCTGCCCGGAATGGCGCGCATGGCGCGAGTCGGCCAGGGCTCCCACACGACAAAGGCATCAATATTGCCGCGTTCCATGGCGGCCACCATTTCCGGCGCTTCCACATTCACAATGGTATAATCGGCTGGGTTCAGACCAATCCGCGACACCACGGAAAGCCAGAAGGTTTCGCTGCCCGTGCCGCGCGCAACACCCACGCGCTTGCCCTTAAGCGCTTCCATATTCTCGACACCGCGGCCCACCACGGAGAGCCAGCGCATCAGCGCCACACCTTCGGCAACCGCCACAACATTGGGGTCACGCACATGGGCGGAAACGCCGGCCTGTTCGGCGCCATAGGCGGAATTGATCTGATTGCCGATCAAAAACGCAATCATGGCGCTGCCCGATGGCCCGGTATTCACCGTGACATCCAGCCCATTGCGTTCAAAGAAACCGCCTTCCTTGGCCACATAGAATTGCGCGAAGGAAGGATCAACGCCGGTGGCGATGGTGATCTTGGTGGGCGCTTGGGCGGAAGCCGGCAGGATATAGGCGCCCGCGGCAGCAGCCGGCAGCGCCAGGATGGAACGACGAAGCATGGTGAAATCTCCCCTTTTTCAGACGGTTGCGTTGAAGCGCCCCGCAAAGGCGCGGATCAGAAAACGAAAACTGCGATCGGTTGCGAAGCCAAGCATCCCAAGGGCCACCAGGGCCACAAAAATATCCTCGATCTGCATGAAAAGCCTGGCATCCCAGAGCATCTTGCCAAGCCCATCATTGGAAGCAATCAGCTCCGCCGCGACAATCGTGACAAAGGCATTGGACATGGCAAGCCGCATCCCGGTCAGGATATAGGGAACGGTCGCCGGCAGCGCGACCAGGCCAAACACCTGCCAGCGATTGGCGCCGAGGCATTGCGCGGCCCTGATCTTATCCCGCCCCACTGCACCCACGCCGGCAGCGGTTGAAATGATCACGACAAAGATGGTGGTATAGGCTATCAGGAAGACCTTGCTTTCTTCGCCGATGCCAAACCAGATCACCGAAACCGTGATCATGGCAACGGCCGGGATGAAGCGGAAAAATTCAGTCCAGGGTTCCAGCATCCAGCGCACTGGCTTGAAGGACCCAATCGCCAGCCCAATCGGGATGCCAATGGCCGATCCCAGCAAAAAGCCCTGCGCGATGCGCTTCAGAGATGCGACGATCTGTTCTTGCAGAATGCCATCTTCAATCAGCATCCAGCCACGTGCCAGTACCGGCCCCGGTGGCGGAAACAGGGTGGATTTCACCAAATAGGTGGCCGCCAGATGCCAAATCAGGAACAGCAGGGCGAAGCCCGCGATATAGCCACCAATGGTGGTCAGGCGTTCAGTGCGCACCGTGAATCTCATCGTGGATAAGGCCATGCACATCGCGGAAGACCCGCATGAAGTCATCTGATGTGCGTTCACGCGGGAAGGGCAAATCAACCTGTACAATGGCCTTGAGCGTCCCCCCCCGGCCCGCGCCGCATCACGCCGATGCGGGTCGCGAGCGCGCAGGCTTCTTCAATATCATGCGTGATGAACAGCACGGTCTTTTTCGTCTCGGCCCAAATGCGGCTGAGTTCGCCCTGCAAAACCGCGCGCGTCATGGCATCAAGCGCGCCGAAGGGTTCATCCATCAGCAGCATGCGTGGGTCATTCGCCAGCGCGCGCGCAATCTGAATGCGCTGCTTCATCCCGCCCGAGAGTTCAGAAGGGTGCTTCGCCCCCTGCCCGTTCAGGCCAACCATGCGGAGGAAATGTTCGGCCTTCGCGCGGCGTTCCGCCTTGCCCAAGCCGCGCAACCTCAAGCCAAAGCCGATATTATCCAGCGCGGTCAGCCAATCATAAAGGCTATCATGGCCCTGAAAGACCACGCCGCGATCAGCGCCCGGACCTTCTACCGGCGCGCCATCCAACAGAATGGCGCCAGCCGTGGGGGCTTCAAACCCCGCCACCATGTTCAGAACCGTGGTCTTGCCGCAGCCCGAAGTGCCAAGCAGGCAGAAGAATTCGCCCTCTGCCAGGTCAAGGCTGAAATCGCGCACGGCTTCCCAGGCGCCGGTGCGGCCCGAAAATGTCTTGCCCACGCCCTGTAGCGATACCAACGCCACATCTGCCCCCTGTGTTACGAACCCCATCTAGGCGCCGGCGCCCAAACCAGCAACCCGGCTTCACGACCCGGCAAGCCGGGTCTAGTCTCCGGCCGGTGTAGAAGCAGGAGGAATGCCACATGCCAAATATGCTTGAAGGTAAGGTTGCCGTCGTCACCGGGGCCGGGAACGGGATTGGCCGGGAAATCGCCATTATGATGGCGGGCCAGGGTGCGAAGGTGATCATCAATGATGTGGGTGCATCGCTGTCCGGTGAGGGCCTGGATGCAACACCAGCGCAGCAAACCAAGGCAATCATTGCCCAAAATGGCGGCACATCCGAAATCTGCACCGATAGCGTGGCCACCTGGGCCAGCGCGCAGAAGATCGTGCAATCGGCCATGGATCACTTCGGCCGCATTGATATCGTGGTGAACAACGCAGGCATTCTGCGCGACCAGATTTTCCATCGCATGACGCCGGAAGAATGGGATGCGGTGATTGCCGTGCATCTTTCCGGGTCCTTTTATGTCTCCCGCGCCGCCGCCACACATTATCGTGCGCAGCAATCGGGTTCTTACGTGCATATGTCGTCAACATCAGGCCTGATTGGTAATTTCGGCCAGGCGAATTATTCGGCGGCCAAGCTTGGCATTGTGGCTTTGTCCAAATCCATCGCGCTGGATATGGCGCGGTTTGGCGTGCGGTCCAATTGCATCGCCCCCTTCGCCTGGAGCCGTATGACAGGGTCCATCCCTGCCGAAACGCCGGAACAGAAGCGCCGCGTGGAACGCATCATGCGCATGACGCCAGAC
>CAIYMY010000165.1 GCA_903927465.1 uncultured Rhodospirillales bacterium
ATGTCCGAGCCAAGTGGCTTCACTTGGCGACTCGGGACATGCGACCAACTAAAGGAGAGCGTGGCATGTCCGAGCCAAGTGGCTTCACTTGGCGACTCGGGACATGCGACCAACTAAAGGAGAAGGTGGCATGACCGATACTTCCCATATGATGGCGGCGGAGACTGATTATCCGCGCGATTTCCTGGGCTATGGCGCCAATCCGCCAGACCCGAAATGGCCGAATGGTGCGAAGCTCGCGCTTTCCTTCGTGCTGAATTACGAAGAGGGTGGCGAGAATACTGTGCTGAATGGCGATGCCGGCAGCGAATTGTATTTACATGAAGTGCCGGGTGGTTCGCCCATCATCGGTGAACGCAATCGCACCGTGGAAAGCCAATTCGATTACGGCGCACGCGCCGGCGTTTGGCGCATTCTGCGCGCCTTTGCCGCGCGCAAGCTGCACTTGACCGTCTACGGTGTGGGTCGCGCTTTGGAATTGAACCCCACCGTCACGCGCGCCTTCGCCGATGCGGGGCATGAGGTCGCTTCCCATGCCTGGCGCTGGATTGATTACCACAACATGGATGAGGCGACCGAACGTGCGGAGATCGCGCGTTGTGTTGAGGTGATTGAACGCCTGACCGGCACGCGCCCGGTTGGCTGGTATACCGGACGCATCAGCCCGAATACGCGTCGCCTGGTCGCGGAACATGGCGGCTTCCTGTATGATTCGGATTCATATGCGGATGATTTGCCTTTCTACGTGACGGCAGCGGGCAAGCCGATGCTGATCATCCCCTACACACTCGATAATAACGACATGAAATACGCGGTGCCGCCGGGTTTCTCAGCGCCTGATGGGTGGGAACAGTATATGACCGATGCGTTCGAAACCCTGCTGGCGGAAGGCCGTGCTGGTGCGCCGAAAATGATGTCGGTTGGCTTGCATTGCCGGCTGATCGGGCGTCCTGGCCGCGCGGCGGCGCTGGCGCGGTTTCTGGACAAGGTGGCGGCGACGCCAGATGTATGGGTGTGTCGCCGGGCCGACATCGCGCGCCATTGGTTGGCGCAGCATCCACCGAAAGCCTGAGGGAAACGCCATGTCCTATCCTTTGGAGAAACGCGAATTGATCGCCGAAGCGCAGGGGCTTCGCATGCAGATCCTGACTCTGTCGGCAGGGCAGGAAGTGCCCTGGCATTGGCATAGCGAGGTGACGGATACTTTCTGGTGCATGGATGGCCCGATGGTGATTGAAATGCGCGCCCCGCGTGAGGAAGTGGAACTCGCCCCCGGCCAGATGCATGCCGTGCCCGCAAAGCGCGCGCATCGCGTGACGGGCAAGGATGGTGGGCGTTGCCGCTTCGCCATTCTGCAGGGAATCGGGACTTATGATTTCCAGCCCGTCGGCGGCGCGTGACTTTCAGATTTTAACAAGAAGGAAAACCCCCATGCTGCAACGTCGTGATTTTCTTGCGCTGGCCGGAAGCGCGCTTGCTGCGCCTGCCTTGGCGCAAACCCGTTATCCATCGCGGCCCATTCGCGTGATTGTGCCCTTTGCCGCTGGCGGCATCATTGATGTGGTCGCGCGCATTGTCACGGAACCCTTGCCGCGCGTATTGGGCCAGCCTGTGGTCGTGGAAAATCAACCCGGCGCCGGCAGTACTATTGGCGCGCGAAGTGTGGCACGCGCGGTGCCAGATGGTCACACGCTGTTGCTGAATGGCGCGGCGCATAGCGTGATCCCGGCGCTCTACCCCGATGCTGGTTTTGATTCGATTACCGATTTCATTCCGATTTCTACGCTGGGTGATCAAAGCTTTTTGGTGGCGGTGCATCCATCGCTGCCCGTGCGTGATGTGCCGCAATTGCTGGCTTGGCTGCGTGAAAAGCGCGGGGAAGCGACCTTCGCTACCACAGGTATAGGAGCGGCTTCGCATTTGGCCGGCGAATTGCTGAAGAAGCTCGCGGGTGTGGATTTCACCATTGTGCAATATCGCGGCACGCCAGCGGCGGTGACGGATTTCATGGCCGGACGTGTGGATTTCGTGATTGATAGCCAAACGCTGCTGGCGCCGCTGGTGCGTGATGGCAAGGCGCGCGGCCTGGCGGTGACAACGCCGCGGCGTTCGCAATTGCTGCCGGAATTCCCGACACTTCAGGAAGCAGGTGTGGCCGGCTACGCCGCTTCATCCTGGCAGGCGCTTTACGCGCCGGCAGGCACGCCGGCTGAGATCATCGCCACGCTTTCAACGGCGGTGACAGCGGTCCTGAATGATCCCGCCACGCGCCAGCGCTTCGCCGATGCCGGTGTTGATCCGCTGCCCAATGATCCTGCCGCATCCGCACGCTTCATCCGCGCGGAGACCGACAAATGGGTGCCGATCTTGCGCGCGACTGGCGCGAAGCCGGGCTGATTTTAGTCAGCTTCGCTGGCGGCGAATTGGATCAGGATTTGCCCTTCGCGCACCGTCTCACCAACGCGGCAGGAAATGGTTTCAATCCTGCCAGCGCGCGGCGCGGTGAGGCGGAAGACGGTTTTCATCGCCTCCAGCACCACAAGCACATCGCCGCGCGCAACTTCCTGGCCTTTGCTTGCCATTAGCTGCGTGACCTGTCCGGGTAGGGGTGCCAGCAGCCGGTCATCACCGCCTTCTTCCTCACCGGCCCGGGTGATCGGATCAGGTAGGCGGAAGTGCCAACTTTGTCCTGCGTGGCGCAGGCTGATGGTCTCACCATCACGATGGATGGAAGCGGAAAGCCGCATGCCATCCAGCAGCGCATGAAGGCGACCATCTTCAAGCTTGGCATGACGCGCGGTGATTTCCGTGCTTCCCGTGACAATGCGCCAACTATCCCCCGCAGGTGTCAGGCTGATGGCATGCACCTCATCCTCAAGGTGGAAATCAAACACGCGGGACGGACGCGTATTGACCCACCAATGATCTGTCGCATGCCAAGGCGAATGCGGGTCAGCGCTTTGCGTGGCATTGGCGCGCGCCGCTGCTTCTTCCAAAGCAAGCACGCCAAGCGCAGCAAGGGTGAGCACCTGTGGTGATGGTTGCAGCTTGGGCGTCAGCAGCGTTTCTGAATGGCGCGCGATGAAGCCGGTATCAATGCCGCCCGCGGCGAAATCAGGATGCGCCAGAATACGGTCCAGCATATCCAGATTATGCGCCACACCGATAATGTCTGATTGCGCGAGGCCCGCGCGCAGCCGCGCAATCGCCTCTGCCCGGCTTGGCGCATGGGCGATGATTTTCGCGACCATGGCATCGTAATGGATGCTGATGCGATCTCCGGCGACAAAGCCGGAATCAATCCGCAAGCCTTGGTCGGAAAGCCGGAAGACCTGAAGCGCGCCAATGGAAGGCGCAAAATCCCGCGCGGGGTCTTCGGCGTAAAGGCGGAGTTCCATCGCATGACCCTGGGCGCGGATATCTTCTTGCCGTGCCGGGAGTACTTCACCAGCCGCGACGCGCAACTGCCATTCCACCAGATCAAACCCGGTGATGGCTTCTGTCACCGGATGTTCCACCTGAAGGCGCGTATTCATCTCAAGAAAATAAAAGCCGCCATCTTGCGCGATGAATTCCACCGTGCCGGCGCCTTGATATTGCACGGCCTTGGCGGCGGCCACTGCGGCGGCACCCATGGCATCGCGCATCTCAACGCTGATGCCAGGCGCAGGCGCTTCTTCAACCACCTTTTGGTGGCGCCGCTGGGCGGAGCAATCACGTTCAAACAAATGCACCGCATTGCCGTGGCTATCGCCGAACACCTGCACTTCAATATGACGCGGGCTTTCCAGATAGCGTTCGATCAAGACCCGATCATCACCAAAGGCCGATGCGCCTTCTTGCCGCGCGGCACGCAGTGCTTCTGTGAAATCAGCCGCAGCGCGCACCACGCGCATACCGCGCCCGCCACCGCCGGCGACAGCCTTGATGATAAGCGGAAAGCCGATTCGCTTGGCCTCATCTGCAAGAAATGCCGCATCCTGTTCGGTGCCGTGATAACCAGGCAGCAGCGGCACGCCGGCTTTTTCCATCAGCGCCTTGGCTGAACCCTTGGAACCCATGGCGCGCATGGCGTCAGCACTTGGGCCAACGAAGATGATGCCCGCTTCTGCACAGGCTTCCGCAAAGGCTGGATTTTCGGAAAGAAAGCCGTAGCCTGGGTGGATCGCATCAGCCCCTGCGCGCTTCGCGGCGGTGATGATGGCAGGGATATTCAAATAGCTCTCACGCGCGGGCGCGGCGCCGATATGGATTGCCTCATCGGCCATTTGCACATGCTGCGCGGTTTCATCGGCGTCGGAGAATACCGCGATGCTGCGCAGCCCCATGCGGCGTGCGGTACGGATAATGCGGCAGGCGATTTCGCCACGATTGGCAATGAGTAGGCTTTGAAACATGGCCGCCCCTACATCCGGAACACGCCGAAGCGTGTCTGTTCAATGGGTGCATTGCAGGCGACGGCGAGCGAAAGGCCCAGAATACGCCGCGTATCAGCGGGGTTGATGATGCCATCATCCCAAAGCCGCGCGCTGGCGTGATAGGGATGGCCTTCGGTCTCATACTTGGCGCGGATGGGGGCTTTGAATGCCTCTTCCTCCTCAGCTGGCCATTGCTTTCCTTGCGCTTCCATATTGTCGCGGCGGAGTTGTGCCAGCACGCTGGCAGCCTGTTCACCGCCCATCACGGAAATCCGCGCATTTGGCCACATGAACATAAAGCGTGGATCATAAGCGCGCCCGCACATGCCGTAATTGCCGGCGCCATAACTACCGCCAATCACTATGGTAAATTTCGGTACGGCGGCGGTCGCGACCGCCGTCACCAGCTTCGCGCCATCTCGCGCAATGCCGCCGGCTTCATATTTGCGCCCGACCATGAAGCCCGAGATATTTTGCAGGAACAGCAATGGAATGCCGCGCTGGCAGCACAGTTCAATGAAATGCGCGCCCTTGAGCGCGGATTCCGAAAACAGGATGCCGTTATTGGCGAGGATGCCAATGGGATAGCCATGGATATGCGCGAAGCCGCAAACAAGCGTTGTGCCGTAAAGCCGCTTGAATTCATCAAACTCGCTGCCATCCACCAGGCGTGCGATCACTTCCCGCACATCATAGGGTGCCCGGATATCAGCGGGCACGACGCCGAGCAATTCGCGCTCATCATACAGCGGCGCGCGCGGCGCGCGCAGCGCCAATTGCGGCGCGATACGCGGCCCGAGCCCCGCCACAATGCGCCGACAAATCGCCAGCGCATGGCGATCATCCTGCGCGTAGTGATCAACCACGCCGGATTGGCGCGCATGCACATCGGCGCCGCCCAATTCCTCGGCGGTGACAACCTCGCCAGTGGCGGCACGCACCAGCGGCGGGCCGCCAAGAAAGATGGTGCCTTGTTGGCGCACGATGATGCTTTCATCCGACATGGCGGGCACATAGGCGCCGCCGGCCGTGCAGCTGCCCATCACTACGGCGATTTGCGGTATGCCTTCCGCCGACATATTCGCCTGATTGAAGAAGATACGGCCGAAATGATCCCGGTCCGGGAAAATTTCATCCTGCTGCGGCAGAAAAGCGCCACCGGAATCCACCAGATAAATGCAAGGCAGCCGATTGGCGCGGGCGATTTCCTGTGCGCGCACATGCTTCTTCACGGTCAATGGAAAATAGGTGCCGCCCTTCACCGTGGCATCATTCGCAATGATCACGCATTCCCGCCCCGACACGCGCCCAATGCCAGAGATAATCCCCGCACAAGGAACCTCCCCACCATAAAGCCCATGGGCCGCGAGTTGGGAAAGTTCCAAGAAGGGAGAACCAGGATCAATCAGGGCGTGCACGCGTTCGCGCGGCAGCAGCTTATTGCGCGCTAAATGCTTGTCCCGCGAAGCTTTGCCGCCGCCCTGTTCGGTTGTGGCGATGGTTGTTTCCAAATCCGTGACCAGCGCTGCCATCGCGGCGGCATTGGTGGCGAAGCTCTCGCTGCCTGTATCAAGGACGCTGCGCAGAATGGTCATGCGGTTTCGCGGAATAATTCCCGCCCAATCAGCATGCGTCGGATTTCAGACGTACCAGCGCCAATCTCATAAAGCTTCGCATCGCGCAGCAACCGGCCCGTGGCGTAATCATTGATATAACCATTGCCACCGAGGCACTGAATGGCTTCCAGCGTCATCCATGTGGCCTTTTCAGCAGCGTACAAAATGGCACCGGCGGCATCCTTGCGCGTGGTCTGGCCGCGATCACAGGCCTTGGCGACGGTATAGATATAGGATTTCGCCGCGTTCATGGTGGTGTACATATCCGCGATCTTGGCTTGCATGATCTGGAATTCACCAATCGCCTGGCCGAATTGCTTGCGTTCATGCACATAGGGCAGCACGATATCCATGCAGGCTTGCATAATGCCAAGCGGGCCAGCAGCCAGCACGGCGCGTTCATAATCAAGCCCACTCATCAACACCCGCACGCCGCCATTGATTTCGCCGAGCACGTTTTCGGCGGGCACTTCGCAATCCTGAAACACCAACTCGCCGGTGTTTGATCCGCGCATGCCAAGCTTATCCAACTTTTGCGCGCAGGAAAAACCGGGGAAGTTTTTCTCTACCAGGAAGGCAGTGATACCTTTCGGGCCGGCAGCAGGATCGGTCTTTGCATAAATCACCAGCACATCGGCATCCGGCCCATTGGTGATCCACATTTTTGTGCCATTCAGCACATAGCGATCGCCGCGCTTTTCCGCACGCAAGCGCATGGAAACCACATCAGAACCCGCACCCGGTTCGCTCATCGCCAACGCGCCCACATGCTCACCGGAAATCAGCTTGGCCAAATAGCGCCGCTTCTGATCCTCGTTACCGTTGCGCGCGATTTGATTGACGCAAAGATTGGAATGCGCACCGTAGGAAAGCCCGACTGAGGCTGATGCGCGGGAAATCTCCTCCATCGCCACCACATGTTCCAAATACCCCATGCCGGCGCCGCCATATTCTTCCTCAACCGTGATGCCAAGCACACCAAGGTCGCCAAATTTGCGCCAGAGATCAGCGGGGAAATCATTGGTCTTGTCTATATCGGCAGCGCGTGGCGCGATTTCAGCGGCGGAGAAGCTCGCCACCTGATCTCGCAGCATATCCGCGGTTTCACCCAGATCGAAATCGAGCCCCGGAAGGCGGTTCGGGATAATGGCCATGTGTAACCTATTGCGTTCCCTGGTAAGGTTAAGGCGAACATATGTCCTGCGCGCCCCAAGGCCAAGGAAAGATTGCATTTTGGGTCCTGGGCCGACAAGAATGCCTCGCTCCATAAGAAGCCCCAGGGAGAATGCCCATGACCACCCCCGCCCTTAGCTATGTGAATGGCCTGAGCGATATACCGCTTTTCGGTGAAACCATCGGGGCCAATTTCGACCGCACTGTGGCCCAATGGGGGGATAGGCCCGGGCTGATCGTCCGTCAGCAGGGGGTGAGCTGGAGCTATGCGGAACTTGGCGCCAAGGTGGATGCCTTCGCGGCCGGGTTATTGGCGCTGGGGCTGCACCCGGGGGACCGCATTGGTATTTGGTCGCCCAATAATGCCGAATGGGTGATCACTCAATTCGCCACTGCCAAGGCCGGATTGGTGCTGGTGAATATCAACCCGGCCTATCGGCTTTCTGAATTGGAATATGCGCTGAATAAGGTGGCGTGCCGCGCGCTGATCATCGCTACGAAATTCAAAACATCCGATTACGTCGGCATGGTGACTACGTTGGCGCCGGAACTGGCGCGCGCCTTGCCTGGTCGGCTGACGGCAGAAAAATTGCCGAAGCTTGAGATGGTGATTGAGATCAACACCCATGTCGCACCGGGCATGATCCGTTTCCATAGTGTTCTGGAAATGGGGGCGCCGGCGCATCGGGAAAGACTGCAGGAATTGGCCGGTAAGCTGCAATTCGATGACCCGATCAATATCCAATTCACCTCAGGCACCACGGGCGCGCCCAAGGGGGCGACGCTGACGCACCACAATATTCTGAATAATGGTTATTTCATCGGTGAGGCAATGAAGCTTACGCCACAGGATAAGCTTTGCATTCCTGTGCCGCTTTATCATTGCTTTGGTATGGTGCTGGGTAATCTTGCCTGCACCACTCATGGAACGGCCATGGTCTATCCCGGGGAAGGCTTTGACCCGCTGGCCACATTGCAAACCGTGGCGGAAGAACGCTGCACCGGCCTGCATGGCGTGCCCACCATGTTCATCGCGCAAATGGAACATCCGCAATTTGCCAGCTTTGATCTTTCATCGCTCCGCACCGGCATTATGGCCGGCGCGCCCTGCCCGATTGAGGTGATGCGCCGTGTGGTCGAGACAATGAATTTGCGTGAAATCACCATTGCCTATGGCATGACGGAAACCAGCCCCGTCAGCTTCCAGACTAGTGTGGATGACCCGCTGGAGCGTCGCGTTTCCACCGTTGGGCGCGTGCAGCCGCATCTGGAAGTGAAGATCATAGATAGCGAGGGCCGCGTCGTACCGCGCGGCGTGCCTGGTGAGCTTTGCACGCGCGGCTATGCCGTGATGTTGGGCTATTGGGAAGACCCGGAACGCACTGCCCAAGCGATTGAGGCTGCGCGCTGGATGCATACCGGTGATCTGGCGACGATTGATGCAGAGGGATTCTGCAATATCGTTGGCCGGATCAAGGATTTGGTGATTCGCGGTGGGGAGAATATCTACCCACGCGAAGTGGAAGAATTCCTCTATCGCCACCCCAAGATTGAAGATGTGCAGATATTCGGTGTGCCGGACAAGCGGTTCGGCGAAGAACTCTGCGCTTGGATTAAGCTGCGCGCGCATGAACACATGACTGCGGATGATGTGCGCGCGTTTTGCACGGGACAGATCGCGCATTACAAGGTGCCGCGCCATATCAAATTCGTCGAAAGCTTCCCCATGACCGTGACTGGCAAAATGCAGAAATTCATTATGCGCGATGAAATGACACGTGAATTGGGCCTACAAGAAGCACGCACGGCGTAAGGAAATGAGCAGCACCCTTTTCGCCCCGGATTTTAAGACCAGCCCCTGGTGGTGGGAAGCGGCGGAACCGCCGGCGCGCGATAATGGCCTGCCGGATCATACACCTGTTGCGGTGATTGGCGGCGGCTATGCCGGGCTTTCCGCCGCACTCAGCCTGGCGCGGCTTGGTCATCGGGTCACAGTGCTGGATGCCGAACGCATCGGCTGGGGTGCATCATCGCGCAATGGCGGCATGGTCTCGGGCGGGATGAAGGTGGCGCGCACGGCGCTGGCGGAAAAGCTGGGCGCGGAACAGGCGCGCAATATCGCCATGGCTGCCGCTGCGTCCTTTCCCTTCATTGAAGAAACCATCGCGCGTGAGGGCATTGAATGCGATTACACGCGCTGCGGGCGTTTCGTCGCGGCCTGGACGCCAAAGCATTATGATGCGCTGGCGCGCGCGGCGGATTACATCGCTGATATCACGGGCCTGCCCACGGAAATGCTGCCGCCATCGCGCCAGCATGAGGCACTTGGGTCGGACCATTATCGCGGCGGGATGAAGGCAGGCGCAACGGGCAGTATCCATCCTGGCAAATATGCGCGCGGCCTGGCTGCAGCGGCGGAACGCGCCGGTGCCCGGCTGGTGGATAACACGCGCGTCGGCGGTGTTCGCGCTGATGGGTCCGGCTTCCGCATTGCGACTAACCGCGGAGAAATACGTGCCGATGCCGTGCTGGTTGCCACGAATGGCTATTCGCGTGGAAGCGATGGGAAAAGCGCCATGCCGTGGCTTGCGCGCCGCGTGGTTCCCGTGGCGTCTTATATCATCGCGACTGAAGAATTGCCCACTGAGACGATGGATCGGCTTTTTCCTGGGCGGCGCATGATCAGTGATACCAAGCGTGTGCTGAATTATTATCGCCCTTCGCCTTATGGCAATCGGATTATTTGGGGCGGTCGCGCGCGCTTCGGGCCCAGCGCGCCAGAAGCTGCCGCACCGCGATTGCATGAATTCATGACCGCGGTATTTCCCGAACTTGCCAAGGTAAAGATCACCCATGCCTGGACCGGCAATGTCGCCTTCACCTTCGATTTCTTGCCGCATATCGGCGTGCAGGATGGCATTCATTACGCGGCCGGCTGCCAGGGTTCTGGCGTGGCGATGGCGACATGGCTCGGCCATAATGCTGCGCTGAAAATCGCGGGCGCAGCCAATCAACGCTTCGCGCTTGATGGTTTGGAATTCCCGACGGTTGCGCTTTACAACGGCAACCCGAATTGGTTCCTGCCCATCATCGGTGGCTGGTACCGCCTGCGCGATCGGATTGACCGGCTGGCGGCGTGAAACGCGGCTTCACGTGAACTCCGCCAGTACAGGCAAAAGATAGGGCCTCAACGCCGCGTAATCCTCGCTCATGGGGAAGTGCCCCAGGCCCTTCATGATTTGCACCTTCGCGCCCGGAATGGCGGCGGCAGTCGCCTCCGTATCTTCCGGCTTACAGGAATAATCATAATTGCCGGTTAGCATATGCACAGGGCAGCGCTTGGTATCAATGCGCGCCAATTTCGGGCGCAAATCGCCTTCCCCCTTGTAGAAATGAAGATCGCCCCGGAACACGCCCGGCCCGCCCTGCATGTAATGCCAAAGCGTTTCCCAACGCGATTGATCTGGCGCATGCGGGCCGATCAGGCCGGAGACGATGCCGCCGCAAACCTCACCACCATGCACATGCGGATGATGCAGCCAGGAGGTATCGTAATAGGGTGAGAGAAAGGCCGCTGATTGCAGGCCGATGACACCACGAATGTCATCGGGATGCTCCGCCGCCACATCCAGCACAATGCGCCCGCCAATCGAACACCCCATCACCACGGGCCGATCAAGGCCGAGGGCCCGCGCCACCGCCATGATCATGCCCGTATAGCGCGCGGTGGTGAGTTGATAGGTCTCAAGCTCCCACCCCTCTGGCGGGCTGGATTTGCCGTGCCAGGGCATGTCGAAGGTCACGCAGCGAAAGCGTGATGTGACTTCCGCATCATTCAACAAGCCGCGCCATTGCCGGCCATCGCTGCCCGCTGTGTGCAGCAGCAAAAGCGGTATGCCTTGGCCGGCTTCCTCAAAATACAGCCGATGCGCCCGGCCTTCGAGTTCAAGGCGCATATAGCGCCCGGTGATGGCTTCGATCATGCCCGTGGCTCCCTGAGTAGGGCCAGCACGCCCTTGAACCAGAAAATATGCGCCATAAACAGCGCGACATTGCCTTCCACCTTGAAGGCGCCAAGGCGCACCAGGCCCATAATATCGTGCCAGCCCGGCGGTGGAGGGTCTTGCAGGAAAAGGGCGAAATCCTCGGCCCCCGTGCGGATGGCAAGGTCGTAGCGCGGCATGATTGCGGGTGCGGGGGTGGCAGAAATCAGCACACCCTTATGGATGGAAAGGATCCATGCGGCTTCACCAACGCTGAACAGTACATCGGCTGTCAGGTCACGCCCCCAACGGGCCAAGCCTGGTGTGGCTGCCGCGCGGGCTGGAAGTGCCGTCACATTCATACCAATAGACCCTCAATTGGGGCGGAAAGCGCAGCCATATGGTTTCCTCCTCGCGCGGCCTAGCCGCATCTTGAGGGTAGGTTAGCGACAAGGCGCGGGGCGGCGCAAACCCACCCCCTGGCCGCCGGCGCAAGGTACGCTACATTAAGGGCCAGCATTTCAGTAGGATTCCAGCCGTGGTTCAGATCACATCGCCGCAATTCAAGGAAAACGCCGCCCGGGCGCTGGCGGATGCGGGGTTGCAAAAGGCTTTGGGCAAGGCAAAGGGCGCGTTTTTGCAACGCCGGGGCGATGCGGTGGCCCGCTTGCCAGAATTTGAGCAATTGCGCGACATTGGGCGCGACATCAAAAATCATACCCTGGCTAATCTCGATTTCTACCTGGAAACCTATGCTGCCAATGTCGAAGCGGCTGGCGGCACGGTGCATTGGTGTTCCACGGCGGAAGAAGCGCGCGCTGTGGTGCTGGAGATTTGCCGCAAGGCGGGCGCCAAGACCGTCACCAAGGGCAAATCCATGATCTCCGAAGAGCTCGGGATCAATGACCATCTGGAAGCCCATGGGATCGAGCCTGTCGAGACCGATCTTGGCGAATACATCATCCAGCTTCGGCGCGAACATCCTTCCCATATCATTGCACCAGCGTTTCACTTGAACCGCGAGGATTGGGAAAATTCTTTCCGCGAAATGCACACGGATCTGCCCAAGGATCGTGTGTTCAGCGAAAGGCGCGATATCCTGACCGAAGCGCGGACAAAACTGCGTGATCGCTTTCTGGCAGCTGATGTTGGCATCACGGGTGCGAATTTCCTGATTGCAGAATCGGGCAGCAGCGTGATTGTCACTAATGAAGGCAATGGGGACCTCACGCAAACCTTGCCGCGTGTGCATATTGCGCTGGCCAGCATCGAAAAGCTTGTGCCGACGTTGAATGATGCCTGCGCGCTGCTGCGGCTTTTGGCGCGTTCCGCCACGGGTCAGGATTTTTCTGTCTATACCACATTCTCCACCGGCGCTCGGCGGCCTGGCGATTTGGATGGACCGGAAGAATATCATGTGGTGCTGATTGATAATGGCCGGTCCAATATGTTCGGCACGGAATTTCAGGAAATGCTGCGCTGCATTCGCTGCGCCGCCTGTATGAATCACTGCCCGGTTTATGGCGCTACGGGCGGGCATGCTTATGGTTGGGTCTATCCTGGCCCCATGGGCAGTGTGCTGACGCCAACGCTGATTGGCGTGGATAAGGCAGGGCATTTGCCCAATGCCTCGACCTTTTGTGGGCGATGCGAATCCGTCTGCCCGGTCAAGATTCCACTGCCAAAAATGATGCGCCATTGGCGCGAACGCGAATTCGAACGGCATTTGTCGCCGGTTGCCATGCGGCGCAATCTTGGGCTCTGGGCCTGGGTGGCGCAGCGCCCGGCGCTGTATCGCATGGCGACCAAGCTTGCGGTCGGAGCATTAGGCCTGATGGCGCAAGGCAAGGGCGCTTTTCGGTCTCTGCCACTCGCCGGCGGTTGGACTCAGGGGCGCGATTTGCCAGTGCCGGAAGGCGGCACCTTCATGGATCGCTATGCAAAAACCAAGCGTGGGGACTGAGCGATGAGCAAGGAAGCGATTCTGAATGCCATTCGTCGCGGCCTGAAGCGCGGGCCGCTGCCGGCTGATCAGCGCGCCATGCTGGAAGCACGGCTGATGGCGCGCCCGCGGCACTTGATCCCCGCGCGGTCGCGCGTGCCGCGGCCTGATCAGATCAAGCTTTTCATTGCCAATGTGGAGAAGGAATTCGGCACAGTAACGCGCGTGGCTGACGCGAAGGACATTCCCGGCGCCGTCGCGGAATATCTCTCCCAACAGAACTTGGCACCGCGCTTTGTCATGGCGCCGCATCCGGAATTGCAGGCGCTGCCCTGGTCTGATCGCGCGATGCTGGAATTCGAGACGCGGCGTGCTGAGGCAAGTGATCTGGTCTCCGTGCAGCATGGCTATGCCGGCATTGCCGAAACCGGCACGCTGATGCTGCCATCTGATCCCACGCGTCCCACCACGCTTAACCTGCTGGCGGAAACCGAGATTGTGGTGCTCCGCGCCTCCCGCATCACCGGGCCTTATGAGGATGCCTGGGATATGCTGCGTGCGGAAAGGCAGGATGCGGTCACTGGCGGCTTCATGCCGCGCAATGTGATGCTGGTGACTGGCCCATCACGCAGCGCGGATATTGAACAGACGCTTGAGCTCGGTGCGCATGGGCCGCGGCGTCTGCATGTGATTCTGGTGGATGATGATCCCGCCGCGCTGCCGGGATGAGCCTTTCGCGTCGCCGTGCCCGCGCACTGAGCGCAGCAGATCGCGCCCTGTGGCAGGCCTATGTGGTGAACGTAGAGGCGCTGCCGGGGCGCGAATTGCCGCCGCCTGAACCGACCGAAGCGCCGCCAACCACTCCCGCACCGCAGGCGCCGCTTGCGGTGCAGTCCACGACACCTCAAGCATGGCAGCCACCGCCCATTCAGGTGAATGTCACACCAGCAGGTTTGGATGATAAGCGCTGGCGCGCATTGCGGCGCGGCAAGACAAAGCCCGAACGCACGCTGGATCTGCACGGGCGGCGCGCGCAGGAAGCGCATGATGCGGTGCGCGGCTTTTTGGTAGATGCTTTCGCCGATGGGCTGCGCTGCGTTGCCGTGATTACCGGGCGTGGTTCATCGCAAGAAGGTGGCGTGCTGCGCCGTGAATTACCGCATTGGCTGAATGCACCGGATATGCGGCGCATGCTGCTGGCGGCAGCGCATCCACACGCGGCGAATACGGGTGCGGTGCATCTGATGCTGCGTCGGCGCAAATGACTCCCTTCGGCGCCAGGCTGCGCGCTTTGCGTGCCGAACGCGGCGTTGCGCTGAAGGACCTTGCCGCTGCCTTGCAAGTTTCCGCGGCCTATCTTTCCGCTTTGGAACATGGGCGGCGCGGCCAGCCATCCGCCGGGCTTGTGCATCAGGTCAATGAATTCTTCGGCCTGATTTGGGATGATGCGGAAGAATTGGCGCGGCTTGCGCGGCAATCCCAGCCGCGCGTGGTGCTGGAAACCGGTGGGCTTTCACCAGAAGCGACAGCGCTTGCCAATCGATTGGCGCGAGATTTTCGCCGGCTGACACCGGACGCTATTGCCACCATTGAAGCCGCCTTGGATAAAGTGCCGAAGGAAAGACGTTGATGCCGATGCAAGCCATATCGGCGGGGCTATTGGCGGGGGTTGTGGGCTTTGCTTCTTCCTTCGCCGTGGTGCTGCAAGGTTTTGTCGCGATGGGGGCAAGCCCTTCGCAAGCTGCATCCGGCTTGATGGCGGTTTCCATCGCCATGGGGCTTTGCGGCGTTTTGCTATCGCTCTGGAAGCGCATGCCGATCAGCTGCGCCTGGTCCACGCCGGGGGCTGCGCTGATGGCGGCATCCATCATGCCGGCGGGAGGTTTCGCTGAAGCAGTCGGCGCCTTCATCATTTGCGCATTGCTGTTGATCTTGGCGGGTTTATGGAAGCCGCTCGGGCGCGCAGTGGCGGCGATTCCGGCTTCACTCGCCAATGCCATGCTGGCCGGGATTTTGTTTGGCTTGTGTTTGGCGCCGGTGCGCGCGGTGGCGGAAGCGCCGATCGCGGCACTTGCCATCATTGCAGCCTGGGCGCTTGCGGCGCGCTGGCACAAGCTGGCGGCGGTACCGGCGGCGGTGATCGTTGCAGGCTTCATCATCGCTTTTCAGGCGCCGATGCCGCAGGGCAATTGGGCGCCAAGCCCGGAATGGGTGACACCGGTATTTTCCTTCACTGCCATCACTGGCCTTGCGCTGCCGCTTTTCATCGTGACCATGGCGTCGCAGAACATTCCCGGCATTGCGGTGCTGAGCGCCAATAATTATCGCCCAAACGCCGGGCCGTTATTTTCCATCACGGGCTGCTTCAGCCTTCTGGCCGCGCCTTTCGGCGGCCATCCGGTGAACCTTGCCGCCATCACCGCCGCGATGTGCGCGGGTGACGGCGCAGGGCCTGATCCGGCGCGCCGTTGGCCCGCCGCTGTAATGGCGGGCCTAGTCTACACAGCCTGCGGTTTGGCAGCCGGCATGGCGAGCGGGCTTGTCGCTGTCGCGCCACCGATCTTGATTGAAGCTGTCGCGGGCCTGGCGCTGCTTGGGTCTTTTGCCGGTGCGCTGATGGGCGCGGTGCGGGAAGAAAAGGATCGCGAAGCGGCGGTGATCTGCTTTTTGATTGCGGCTTCCGGTGTGGCTTTTCTTGGTGTCGGCGGCGCCTTCTGGGGTTTGCTGGCCGGTGGTGGCATGTTGGCGCTGTCGCGCTGGCGCGGTTAGCGACGCGGCATTACGCGCGCGAGGAATTCCGGCACGCGGCGCAGGGCATCTTCGCGAGCGGCAGGATGCGTGCCGATGGTCGCCGTGCCAGTGCTTGTGGCGCCAATGCCGCGCAAAACCCGTTGCGGCGTATCGGGTGCATCGAAATCATGATGCGCGCCAGAATAGACATGTGCTTCCAAACGCCCAGCGCTGCGTGCCGCAAGTGTTACGCAAGGTGGTGCGGGCGTCCAATCATCCGCTTCCCCCACCAGCAACAATACTGGTGCCACAGGCTGCCAGGGTTCCCGACGTTCTGACAGCGTCCGGCAACCTGGGTAGAATGCAATGCCAGCAGCGAAATCATGCCTCAGCCCAGCAGGGCGCGCGCGGCTTTCGCGTGAGAGCGTCCAAAGCACCGTACCGCCACCATTGGACCAGCCCATCAGCGCAATGCGATCTGTGCGCACATCGGGGCGTGCTTGCAGGAAAAGCAGCCCTGCATAGGCATCACGTGCGCGTTCCACGCTCACGCGAATACGGCGATCATTGCCCTGACCGCAAAGGCTGCCTTCATTGCGCGGCGTCAGGCTATCTACCTGCAAGATAAGGTAGCCGAGCGCCGATAAGCGCCGCGCCCAATCCGTATCACGCGGGAAGGGCTGGCCCGCGCGCGTATTCATGCCGGCGCAGCCATGCATCAGCACAATCGCGGCATGCGGCCCGCGCCCTGTTGGTTGCCAGAGCACGGCATTTAGCGTCGCTGGGCCATTGGCGGCCTGTTCGCCGGGATGCGCGGGAATGGCGATGGCTTGCGACTGCGCCACGGCAGGCGCGGCAGCGAGGGATAGCAACAGGATCAGAAGGCGCCACATAAAAACATCAAAGATGAAAATATGTCCTGTCGTCAATCAGGTATTTTGACGCAGAACCAAGTATAGTGAGAGGATGCTTCCTGAGGCGTCGCTAGCATGATTGCATCAGGAATATCCCCATGAAGCTCCGCGTTTTTCTCTCGCACACACCTGAAATGTTCGAAGGCTTTTACGGCCCGCGCGCCTTTGCGGCGTTGGCGGAACATGCTGAGGTTATTCGCAACCCCGGGGCTACCGTACTATCCGGCGGGGCATTGGCCGAAGCGGCACGCGGCTGTCACGCCATTGTTGCTGATCGCACAACACCGGGGCTTGCGGAAACCTTCTCGACCATGCCGGAGCTTTTGGCGTTTCTGCGCGTGGCGGTGGATATCTCCACCATCGATGTACCAGCCGCCAGCGCAGCGGGTGTATTGGTGACGCGCGCCACCCCTGGCTTTGTGGATGCAGTGGTGGAATTGGGGCTGGGCTTCATGGTGGATCTGGCGCGCGATGTCAGCGCCATGGTCGGCACCTATCGCGCCGGTGGCTTGCCGCAAGGGTGTATGGGGTTGCAGCTTTCGGCGGCGCGGCTTGGCATTATTGGCTATGGGCGCATCGGCCAGCGCCTGGCGGAAGTGGCTTTGGCGCTTGGTATGCAGGTCGCGGTGTTTGATCCCTTTGCCAAGGTCACTGATTCGCGCATCACGCAAGCGGGCTTTGCGGAAGTGCTGGCGAGTTCAGATATTGTTGTCTGCCTTGCCATTTCCGATGCCTCCACCAGGCATTTGTTCAACGCGCCCGCCTTTGCAGCCATGAAACCAGGCGCGCGTTTTATCAATCTTTCACGCGGTGAATTGGTGGATGAAGCGGCGCTGATTGCAGCACTAGATTCCAAGCACGTGTCCGGCGCCGCGATGGATGTCGGCAGCGCGCCAGACCAAAGGCCAAACCCGTTGCTGGCATCGCGGGCGGATGTGGTAGCCACACCCCATATCGGCGGCCTGACGCCAGAGGCGATGGAACATCAGGCCATGGATACGGTACGCCAAATCGCTGCCCTTGCGCGCAAAGAAATGCCGGAAGGTGCGGTGAATGCCGATGCTGCTTTCAGGTTACGGGAATTCTGGTCTGCAGCGCGTTGATGCCGCTTATCCTTGGACAGGTTTCCGCAAGGCCCAGAAAACAATGGCGCCCGTGGTGTAAGCTGCAATGGAAAGCATAAAAGCAAGCTGATAGCTGCCCGTCAGGTCAAACAGAAACCCCGCGCCCCAAGCGCCAAGCCCAGCACCCAAACCCGAGCCAATGGTGATCAGGCCAAGAATAGTGCCAAGCCTGGGCCCGCCGAAAAGATCTGCTGTTTTCGCAGTTATCGCTGGCCCACGCGCGCCCCAGGTAATGCCGAAGCAACACGCATGCACCCAAAACAGCAGATGTTGATCGGCACTATCAATCAGTAGCGCGGCAGCGACACCGATGATGGAAATCACATAAGCGAGTATCGCTGCACCTTCGCGCCCGATATAGTCTGAAATCGTCCCGGTTAGTATAACACCAGGCAGCGCCAGCAAACTCCCAAGCCCAACCACAAAGGCAGCATAAAGCGGATCAAAACCGCAATCCACGGCGAAGGCCAGTTGATGCAAGGAAACCAGAAAACTACCGATGCTGGTCAAGCCATAGACAATGGAAAGCAGCCAGAAATGCCGCGTGCGTATGGCTTCGGCGACCGACCAATCGCGCTGTGGCATGCTTTCCGCATTGGCCTTGGCGATGGGTGTTTGCTCCGCACCTCGAAATAGTGCTGCCAGCGGCAAAACCAGTACCGCCATCACGCCCGCTTGCAGCAGGTAGGCGTGGCGCCAACCCATATCACTCACCATGAGCTGCGCGATTGGTACGGAAATCGCGCGGCCAAAACCATTGGCCGATTGCAGCATGGACATGGCCATACCGCGCCGCGTGACGAATAGCCGTGAAATCAACGGCGCGAAAACCACCATGCTGATGCAATTGGCACCCAGCGTCATCACCACGCCATAAAGCAGCACAATCTGCCAAAGAGATGTCGCGAAGGCACTACCAAGCAGGCCAAGCGCCAGCAGGCAGCCGCCCAACAACACCATGCGCCGCGCGCCAAGCCGATCCACCATACTGCCCACAAGCGGCGATGAAACCCCGCCCACCACCTGCCCGACCGAATAGGCGATGGAACTTTCGCCACGACTCCAGCGAAATTCCACGATGAAGGCCAGCAGAAACACACTATAGGCATGCATCAGGCTGGCGCTGATGGTGAAGGCCAGAAAGCCGCCGGCCAGAATGAACCAGGCGCGGCGCGAAGGGGCTTCCTTCATGTCTGGCCTATCCCTGGGGCCGCGTGCTGCTGCTTCACCCTGATACTACCCCCCGGCCAGATCGCCCCACGTCACGCAGCATGGCGCCGGCGCGCGTTGGGTGCAATGCCGCCCCTTGGGCCGCCCCTTGGCGGCAAGCGCCTGTCGGTTCATGCTGCACGAGAAAGCGAATTCGGAGGAAACATGAAGCCGCGTATTGTTGTTGTCACGCAATCCATGGTGGATGAGGCGGTGATCCAGGAAATGGCGCCGGATGGTTTTGATTTGCGCATCGCCAAGCCCGGCGGCGCGGATTGGAAGGAAGCGATGGGTGGGGCCGAATACCTCGTCGGCTTCGTGGATATGCTGGTGAAGGATGAGCTTTACGCCATCGCCCCCAAGCTGAAGCTGATCCAGGTATTGAGCGCGGGTTATGACCGCGCGGATATCGCGGCAGCCCGACGTGGCGGTGTGCCCTTTGCCAATAATGGTGGCGCGAATTCCACTGCGGTTTCCGAACATGCGGTGCTGCTGATGTTGGCGGTATCGCGGCAATTGATCCGCCAACACGCCAATGTCGCCGCTGGTCGCTGGCGCGGCAACCAGACACCGAAGCTTTATGAATTGCGCGGGCGCACGCTTGGCATTGTGGGGCTGGGGACCATCGGCAAGAAAACCGTACGGCTCGCGCAGGCTTTCGGCATGAATGTGCATTATTATGATACTGCGCGACTGCGCGAAGAAACCGAAGATGCGCTGAATGTGCGTTTCAGATTGTATCGGGAATTGCTGCGGACATCTGATATCGTCTCGCTCCATGTACCGCTTAATGCCAGCACCAAGGGGCTATTGGGTGAGGCGGAATTGGCGCTGATGAAGCCGACTGCCTTCCTGATCAATACCAGCCGCGGGCCGGTGGTGGATGAAGCAGCGCTTCATCGCGCGCTATCTTCCGGGCAGATCGCCGGCGCTGGGCTGGATGTTTTTGATCAGGAACCGCCGCCGCCGGATAATCCGCTATTCAACCTGGATAATGTAGTGCTCACCGCGCATATGGCCGGCCCCACCCAGGACAGCAATATCGCCCGTCTGCGCAATGCTTTTGACAATGTGCAGCGCGTGGCGCGGGGCGAGACACCGCTTTGGGTCATTCCGGAATTGAACGAATAGGAACGCCAATCATGTCACCCGAAACTATTACGCACGCGATTGAAAAACTGGTCGCTGTCCATAAGGGCGGCGCGCCCATCGCCAATCTGGGCGATGCCGCACCAGGGAATGAGGCTGAGATCTTTGCCATCCAACGCGGCGTGCTGAAGGCGCTGGGTGGCGCCATTGGCGGCTGGAAATGTGCGACCCCGCCTGGCAAGCCCACTAATTTCGGCATCATGGCCGCGAGCGGCGCGCGCCAATCCGGCGGGCGTTGGGGGGTGGCTAATACGCGCTCTGTTGGCCTTGAAACCGAAGTTGCCTTTCGCCTGAAGCGCGATCTGCCACCGCGCGGCAGCGCCTATAGCCGCGAAGAAGTGCTGGACGCGGTGGATGCTGCCTTCCCGCTGCTTGAATTGGTGCAATCACGCTATGCCGATCATAAGATCGTGGCGCCCGCTGAAGGCATGGCAGATAACATCGCGCATCTTGGCTATGTGGTGGGCGCCGATGTCGCGGATTGGCGGCGCTGCGATCTGCCCAATCTTGCCGTGCGGCAATCCTATGACGGTGCGGTGCAGGTGGATCAGAAGGGTGGCAATCCCTCCGGCGATCCGGTGCTGCCTTTGGTCTGGCTCGCCAATCATCTGCATGGGCTTGGCGAGCATTTGCGCGCCGGTCAGGTAGTGACGACCGGCACCTATACGGGCTGCATCTTCGTCCCGCCCGGCCAGCGCGTGCAGGCCGGGTTTGCGGGGTTTGGTGAGATTACTTTCGATCTCACCTGACAGGATCTACAACCCAAGCTTGCCGGCCACACCCAATTCGCCGGCAAGCTTGGTGAGCACCTCAATCGTCCTGTCCTCAATCTCAATGCCATTGGCGCGGCGACCAGCCTCACGCATCGCTTCAAGCTCTCCGGGGTAGAAGACGCCCTGGCTGCCTTCGGCGGGCGGCGTATCCTTCAGATAGCGCGCGATATCCGCGACTTCTTGTTTGAATTGCGCCAGCGGGCGGAAGGCATCCACCTTGAACACCGCCATGAAGCAGCC
>CAIYMY010000166.1 GCA_903927465.1 uncultured Rhodospirillales bacterium
CACCGATGTGGCGGCCACCGCGCCGCGCATCACCGTGATCAATGTGCCGAAGGACAAGATCCGCGACGTGATTGGTTCCGGCGGCAAGGTCATTCGTGAAATCACGGAACAGACCGGCACCAAGGTGGATATCGAAGATGACGGCACCATCAAGGTCGCCGCCACCAGCATTGAAGCCGCGCAGCGCGCCATTGATTGGATCCGGGGCATCGTGGCGGAACCGGAACTTGGCGCGATTTATAATGGGAAGGTCGTGAAGACCGCCGATTTCGGCGCCTTCGTGAATTTCCTCGGCGCCAAGGATGGCCTGGTTCACATCTCGGAACTGGCGAATGACCGGGTGAACAAGACCACTGACATCGTCAAGGACGGCGATGCGGTGAAGGTCAAGGTCATTGGCTTTGATGAACGCGGCAAGGTGAAGCTTTCCATGCGCGTCGTGGATCAGGCGACGGGTGCCGATATCTCCGAACAGGTCGGTGCCAAGCGTGCCCGCCCGGAAGGTGATGACCGGCGCGGCGGTGAGCGTGGCGAACGCCGCGACCGTCCGCGGGATTGATCCTGCCTAACCGGCCCCCGCCCCCTTTTACCGGGGCGGGGCTTAGCCTATGAGAGCATGGTCAAGCCAAGTGGGATCACTTGGCGGCTCCGAAAATGCAACCAAACAAAGATTTAGTGTGTGTCCGGTGAACGCATGTGAACGGGACGCGCACTAACCCAGTCCATTTAGTGGGGAGCGCCGTTACTTGAAGGCCATCAATACGATCAGGATGGGGGGCGTTGACGTCCTACCGCTAGTGGAAGGCGGTAAGGGCGTTGCCGTTTCCAATGGTCGCACCTGCGGTGCCTGGGCATCGGCCGGCGGCGTTGGGACTTTTTCGGCCGTCAATGCCGATAGCTATGACGCGGATGGCAGCATCATCCGGCAAATCTATCACGGCAAAACCCGTCGCGACCGGCATGAAGAACTGGTTGAATACGGTATCAAGGGCGGCATCGCCCAAGCCCAGCGCGCCTGGGATATGGCCGGCGGCCAGGGCCGCATCCATGCCAATATCCTGTGGGAAATGGGCGGCGCCGAACGGGTTGCGCGCGGCATGCTGGAAGGCGCGCGCGGCTTGATCCATGGCGTTACCTGCGGTGCGGGCATGCCCTATAAGCTTGCGGAAGTCGCGCGGGATTATGGGGTGCATTACTACCCGATCATTTCTTCCGCCCGCGCCTTCGCCGCACTGTGGAAGCGCGCCTATCACAAGACGGCGGAATGGCTGGGGGGTGTGGTTTATGAAGACCCTTGGCTCGCTGGCGGGCATAACGGGCTTTCCAACAGCGAAAACCCCAAAGTGCCGGAAGCGCCGTTCCCGCGCGTTTTAAAACTGCGCCAACAAATGCGCGAATTTGGTCTGGGCGATGTGCCGATCATCATGGCGGGCGGCGTTTGGTGGCTGGAAGAATGGGAAGACTGGATCGACAATCCCGATCTCGGCCCGATCGCCTTCCAATTCGGCACGCGCCCCTTGCTCACGCAGGAAAGCCCGATCAGCGATGCCTGGAAGCAAAGGCTGCTGACGCTGAAGCCCGGTGATGTGCTGTTGCAACCCTTCTCACCAACTGGGTTTTATTCTTCTGCCGTGCGCAATGAATTCCTGCGCGAATTGGAAGACCGCAATGAACGCCAGGTTGCCTATATGGCGGAAGCCGTGGGCGATCATATGGCGGAATATGGCGTGGGTCCGCGCAAGCGCCCCGTGTTTGTGACACCGCATGATTTGGCGCGCATTGCGCATTGGGAAGCCGAAGGCTTCACCGAAGCCATGCGCTCGCCCGATAATACGCTGATCTTTGTCACACCGGACAAATCCCGCGAAATCGTGAAAGATCAGGTGGATTGCATGGGCTGCCTTTCGGCCTGCCGCTTTTCCAACTGGTCTCATCATGAACCGGATTTCGACAATGGCCGCCGCGCCGATCCGCGTAGCTTCTGCATCCAAAAGACGCTTCAGGATGTCAGCCATGATGGTGCGCTGGAAAAGAACCTGATGTTCGCCGGGCATAATGCCTATCGCTTCGGGTCCGATCCTTTCTATTCCAATGGCTTCATCCCAGGTGCCAAGCAATTGGTGGAACGCATTCTGACCGGGCGCTGAGGCCGTAATGGCCGCAGCCGTCTCGCTCGCTGACTGGGGCAGTTTTCATGTCGGTGGGCGAGAAGTCACCATCGCCGGCCAGCCCACGCGTGAAGTGCTTTTCACGCCCGGCGGCGTGCCGGCCAAGGTGGACCCCAACGGCACCTATTTGATCGGTGCGCTTTACGCGCACTATATGATCCCCACCGCGCCGCGCGGGCGGCTTCCGCTGTTGATGTGGCATGGCGGCGGCTTGTCCGGCGTGTGTTGGGAAACCACGCCCGATGGCCGCGAAGGCTGGCAGCATTACTTCCTGCGCCAAGGCTGGCCAGTTTATGTGAGCGATGCAGTGGAACGCGGCCGGTCCGGCTGGTCCTTGATCCCTGAGGTTACCGGCGGCACTGCGCTGACCCTGCCAATCGACAATCCCTTTGAGCGGTTTCGGATCGGCGCCGGCCCCGGTTCCTATCAGCGCGGCGAAGCGCTGCCCGGCAATCAATTCCCCGCCGATCGCGCAAGTTACCGCAATTTCATGCGCCAGATTGTGCCGCGCTTCACGACAACGGATGAACTCACGCTCGATGCCTATGATGCGCTGCTGCAGCGTGTCGGACCAGCAGTGGTCATGGCGCATAGCCAGGGCGGCTTCTTCGCCTGGAATGCGGCGCAGCGCCGGCCCGATGCTGTGCGCGCCTTGGTGCTGGTGGAGCCAGCCTCCATTGGCGATCCGACGCAGATCGCCAAGTTGCGCGATATTCCCGTGCTGATGATCTATGGCGATTACATCAAGGAAGATGCGCGCTGGCCCGATATCCGTGCGCGAGGCGTTGCCTTCGCTGAAAGCCTCCGCGCCGCCGGTGGATATGTGGACATCATTGATCTGCCCGCGCATGGCATCACCGGCAATAGCCACATGATCATGATGGACCGCAATAGTGATCAGGTGGCGGCGCTGGTGCAGCAATGGCTCGCCAAACGCGGGCTTTGGGCCTGACGCGCCGTCTTTCCCTGCCGCGCGTTCGGGTATAGCATCGCCTTCTTGGTAAGGAAGCGTGACTAGAATGACTGTGCTCGACGGCGCCGCGCGGCGGAATCTTTTTCTCCTGGCTTGTTGTCAGGCCATCGGCCAGGCCGGCAATACGCTGATGTTCGCCGCCACCGCGCTTTCCGTGGTGACCTTCTACCATAACCGAGACCTCGCCACGCTCCCGGTCACCTTGCAGCATTTGGGTATCATGATCGCGGTCTTCCCCGCCGCGGCGCTGATGCAGCGCATGGGCAGGCGTTTTGGTTTTCGCGTGGGTTCCATCTTCGGCATGGTGGGCGGTGCGGTGGTGGCGCTTGGGCTCTACACCGCAATTTTCCCGCTGATGTGCCTTGGCGGCCTGATCCTGGGCTATGCGGTGGCCAGCCTGCAAATGTATCGTTTCGCCGCGGTGGAATTGGTGCCCGATTCCTATCGTGCCAAGGCGATTTCCTGGGTGACGGCGGGCGGTGTGGTGGCCGGCATTATTGGGCCGAGCATTGTGCGCCTTTCGCATGACCAGATGCTGCCGCTGTATCTGGCGACCTATCTCGCGCTGATCGGCATTCATGCCATTGTCTTCACCATCATGGGCTTCATCAAATTCCCGCCCATGCAGGAAGCGACGGTGAAGGCGGATGGCACCGCCGTGGTACCGCCGCGCCCCTTGTTGGAAATCGCGTCTCAGCCGCGCTTCATCGCGGCAGTCATTTCCGGCATGGTGGCGTTTGGCATCATGTCCTTTTTGATGAGTGCCTCACCGCTGGCGATTGTGGCCTGCGGGCTGCCGCATACCGAAGCGCATTGGGTGATCTTCATGCATGTGATGGGCATGTTCGTACCCTCCTTCTTCACTGGCAATCTGATCACGCGTTATGGCACCACCAAGGTCATGTTCTGGGGCATAGCGCTGCTGCTCCTGGGGGTTTTCGCGGCGCTCGCCGGCAATGGCGAATGGCATTTCCGCCTGGCGCTGACGCTGAATGGTGTGGGCTGGAATTTCCTGTTCATCGGTGCGACCAATCTTGTGACCACCTGCTACCGCCCGAATGAGCGCGGCAAGGTCCAGGCCTTGAATGACTTCCTGGTTTTCGGAACCACCGCGACCGCCAGCTTCCTGGCCGGCTACCTGCATGAGCATTTCGGCTGGGTGCCGCTGAATTGGGCCTCCATCCCGCTGCTGCTGGTGGCGGTGCTGGCGGTGACCTGGCTGCGCTTTCAGCGTGAGCCGACGCGGGCGGCGGCTTGAGGCGTCTTCGGGGAAGCAGTTGATCGGTCAGCATTAGCGTCCGGGTCAAATGCCATTGGGCGTGGGGCGGACTGTCAGGATCGCCTTTTCTTCTTGACATAAAGTAAAGTACTTTATAATCTAAAGTGTACAGACGCTTGCTCTGGAGCACTGCCATGTCCGAAACTTCTCAACCCTCCGCCTCCCCTGCCAAAGCCGCCGAGGATCTGGCCTTTCTGCGCGATCTGGCCGAGGCCGCCCGGCAGACACCATTCGGTGGTGGGGATTACCTCATCGCCGCCGGCGGTTGGTTCGCGCTGGCCAGTCTGGTGGTCTGGTCGGGGGCGCAGGGAGTCTTTGGCCCTGCACTGCCCTCGGCGCATTTTGCGTTTCCAATCTCCGGGCTCGGCTTCGCGGCGACGCTCGCTTATCTGCTGCGCCGCGACCGCGGGCGCGTTGAGACAGCCGCTAACCGAGCATTGGGGATGGCCTGGGCTGCGATTGGCTGGAGTATCCTTGCCTTCTGCGCCGGAGCGATGGTGATGGCCTATCGCGGTCAGCCCTTCGCGCTCAACACCATCACGATGTTCGTATGCAGCGTCTACGGAATCGGTTGGGCGCTTGCCGCCACCATCACCCGCCAGGGCTGGATGAGCGTGACTGCCTTCTGCTGCTTTTTCACCGTGCCCATATTCGGTGCTTTGGCTGGTACGGGGCAGGAATTTCTCGCCTATGCAATCGCGCTTGTCCTGATTGCCGTGATGCCGGGCTTTCGTTTGCGCGCGGCTGCACATAGGCCGGCCCCCGCCGGGGCCTGACGGTGAAAGCCTTCGACATCAACGCCATTGATGAGGTGATTCATGGGCGCGTACGCCTTGGCATTATGGCCTATCTTGTAGGGGCCGGCAGCGCGGATTTCGCAACACTGAAGGCCAAGCTCGACACCACCGATGGCAACCTTTCAGTACATCTGCGCAAGTTGGAGGAGGCAGGCTATGTGACCGTGACCAAATCATTCCGCGCGCGTAAGCCGCTTACGGAGGTCACGCTCACCGAACCTGGCCGCAAGGCCTTTGCAGAATATCTCCATGCGCTGCGCAAGCTTATGGGTTAGGGCGGCTGAGCAAGCGGTTCAAAGAGCAGCTTAGGAAACGGCACCGCGAAAAAGCAGCCGCTTCGCTTTGCGGCGCCGCAATGCTGCCATCGCCGTAGCGTTACCTGCTTCAGCGCGGGTGGTTCCAAACCCGCGCAACCTGATCTAGGCTCTTCTGGCTAGAACCCGAGGTCCCATGGCCGCGCCACGTCTGCTCCTGAAGACTGATCTTGCCGGGCTGCAACCCTTGCTGTTGCGCGGCCAACCGGTGCAAGCGCTGCATCAGCGCCTGACCGACCAACTCACTGCCCGGGGCGCGCCCGCCGCGCTGTTCGCCGAGCCCATCACCGGCGCCGGCGCCATTTCCTGGTATGGCGAAGCCGCCGGGGAACCGCAGCCCCTGCCCACGCTATCCAGCGCACGCCGGGCCGAAGCCGAAGCCGCGCTGGCCCGCCAGCTTCAGGCCCTGGAACCGCTGCTGGATGATGCTGAGATCGGCCCGCTGCTCCGCCGTGCCCTGGTGCTGCCCAATGCCGATTCCATCCTGGTGCTGGATGGCCAGATTATCCTGACAGGCTGGGGCTTGGCGCCGCGCGAAATCGCCGAAGACCCCGCCGCGCTGGCCGCGCAACTCCGCCGCGTATTGGGGCCTTATTCGCAGCGCCTGGCCTCGGCGCCTGATGGGTTCCTCTCCGGCACCGCCATGGCCGCACCCGCGCCGGCACCCACCGCCGCGCCGCCGACTGCTGCCGTGCGCACACCGCCCCCACCTCCGCCACCACCACCCGCCATGGCACCAGCGCCGCGGGCACCGTTTGGCGGGGCGGCTTGGCTTTTGCCGCTGCTGGCGCTCGTGGCGCTGATTTTCCTCGCACTCGGCTTCTGGCTCGCTTGGGCACAAATGCAGAGCGATCTGGCAGGGCAGCAACAAACCGTCTCGATCGTGGATGATGCCGCCACGCGCAACGCCATCCGCCTGCAACGCGAAACCAATGAGGCGTTGGAACGCGACCTGGAACGCATGCGCCGCCTGGCCGCGACGCCCAATGTCTGCACGCCGGAAGGCCCGCTTGGCCTGAACCCACCGCCGGAACGCCAACCGGTACGCCCTGAAGCCGTGCCGCCCGCCATTCCGCAACGGCAGGGGGAAGCGCCGCGGCCCTTTAGCGGTTCACTCGCGCAATTGCTGGAACATGCAACGGTGATGATAGCCTCGGCCGGGCCGTCGGGGATTGGCCATGGCAGTGGGTTCTTCATTGCGGGCGATCTGGTGCTGACCAATGCGCATGTCGTGCAGCAGGCCGATCCCAATCAGATTTTCGTCATGTCGCGCGCCATGGGCCGCGCGGTGAAGGCGCAGCTGGTCAGCATGACGCGCGGCGCAGGCGGCGGCCCGGTCGAGCCAGGCATGCTGGATGTAGCACTCCTCAGGCTGCCGGAAGCGGTCTCAGGCGCGCAGCCACTCGCGCTCACACCCACCGCCGATAAGCTTTTGGATGTGGTGGCGGCGGGCTACCCGGCTTCCGTCGTGCAGGTCGAACAGGGCATGCAGGAATTGCAGCAGGGCAGACTTGGCACGCCGCCGGAATTGGTGCTGACGCGGGGTAGCATCAGCACCATCCAGCGGCTCGAAAACGGCTTGGTGGTTATGCCGCATTCCGCCGATATCTCTCCGGGTAATTCCGGTGGGCCGCTGGTGGATACATGCGGGCGCGTGGTCGGCATCAATACCTTTGTCAGCTTCGCGACCCAGGTGGCGGACCGCGTAAAATACGCGCAAAAAACCGAAAGCCTGCTGCCCTGGCTGCAACAGCAGAATATCCCCGTGACGGTGCAGACTGAGGCCTGCCAGCCCGTTGTGCCCGGCCTGCCGGCGACACCCCAGCCGCCCGCCAATGCACCCGCCACGCCGGCGGCGCCCGCAACACCCGCGCCCCCTGCTGGGGCCGGGGCACCGCGTTAAGTCGGCGCCGCGCCCATGTCCGGCACCGGCGATGGCAGCCTGATTGCCACCACCCGCAATGCAGAATTGCAGGTGCTGGGGACAGGCGGGCAGCTTGCGGTGCAGGCTTGGGATCAGATCTCGGGCTATCTGCGCCGCGCGCGGAGCCCAGCCCATGCCGCGCTATTTGCCGAACCCAATCCGGATGCGGATCGCGGCATCACGGATTGGTACGCCACGGGCCAGGGCACCGCACCGCCCCTGGAAACGCTACCCGAAGCTGCACAAGAAGCCGCACGCGCGGAATTCGCGCGGCTTTATGGCGATATCCGCGAAGAAGCCGATCGGCTGCGCGCCAGCACGCGCGAAAGTGAGCGGTTTCTTGGTGAATTGCTCGCACTCGCGCTGATCACGCCCGCGACCGATTGCCTGCGGGTGGTGGGGGGCCAGCCCGTATTGGTCGCTTGGGGCCATGCCAAGCTGGGCGAGGCACCCAGCCCTGAATTGCTGATCGGCATGACGCGCCGGCGCGGTGGCGCGGGGCCGATGCAGATTGTCGGCCCGCCGGCGGAACTTCCTGCGAAACGCCCCTTGCTGTTCTGGTTGCTCGGCCTGCTCGGGCTTTTGCTATTGTTGCTGTTGCTGCTGCTGCTTTGGCGCGACCCCTTTGGCTGGTTCAAGGCCACGCTGCCGCAATGCGTGGTGCAGCCAGGCAATGCGGAATTGCTGGATGAACTGCGCGCGGCGCAAGCACGCGAAGCGGCGCTCAGGACTGATATCGCGGGCGAAATGCTGCGGCTTGGGGATAGGCGCACCGCCTGCCTACCGCCTGAGCCACCGCCCCGCCCAAGGCCGCCGGAACCGCCCCGCGTGACGCCACCGCCGCCCGCACCGCGTCAGGAAGATGCGGATCGCGCCCGGCGCGAAGGGGCGCGCAGCGGGCGCGTGCAGATCATCCTCGCCTGGGATGACCGCAATGATCTTGACCTGGTGATGATATGCCCGAATGGCGAGCGGCTGTATTTCGACCATCGCCAAGCCTGTGGTGCCGTCTTGGATGTGGACCGCAATGCGGGCAATAGCGCGCTGTCGCCGACTCCGGTGGAAAACATCGTCTTTGCGGCGGAACCGGCGCCGGGGCGTTATCGCATCATTGTCTGGCATTTCCAGAATAACCCGCCTGCGCCGGCTTCTTCCCCCTATCGCGTGACAGTGAAGCGCGAAGGCAGGCCGGATCAGGTATTTACCGGGCGCGTTGCCGCCGGGCAGCAAGTGGAAGTGGGGCATTTCGATGTGCCCTGATGCACCATGCAGCCGCTGATCACCCTTTCGCTTGATGGCCACCGTGCGATCCTGCCGCCTGGGCAGGATCATGCCGGTGCGCATCGCGCTTTAGCGGCACTGCTCAGTGAAACCCTGGGCGCGGAAGTTACGGGCTTTTTCGCCCCGGTCAGTGCGACCGAACAGGGCCTGAGTTTCTTCGCCCCCGAAGGCCGCGTGGCGCGTTTTGCGGAATTGGACGCCACAGGACGCGAAAGGCTGCGCACCGAGATTGGGCGTATCATCAGCGCGCTCCGCCGCGGCGCTGCCCTGGCGGCGGCCAAGGACCCGGCGCGGGCTGGGCAACTGCCGGCGCTGGTTACCGCCGCGACTGAAGTCCCAAGCTTTGAGCAGGTTTTCGCCCATGAAGGCCGGCCCGTACTGGCGGGCTGGGGCATGGCCCCGGCCAATGCACCGGGTGGGCTTGGCCTGCTGCGGGATCTGGATGATGGGAAGCCCGCCGAAGCGCCTGCGCGCGCGCCCTTGGCAGCGCTTGGTGCGGCTTTGCTTGCGCTGTTCTTACTTGGCGCCCTGACTGCCTTCGCCGCACCCTTGATCGCGCGTTGGATGGCCCCCGAAGCCGGCATGTGCCGCGTGGAGCAGGGCGATCTGGACGCCATGCAGACCCTGCTGCGTGAGCGGGAACGCGAAAGAGAACTCCGCCACCGCATGGCCGCGCTGGAAGAGGAATTGGGCCGTCGTCGCGCCGAATGCCCGCTACCGGCAGCCCCGCCTCCACCACCGCCACCGCCGCCGGCCCCGGAACCGCCGCGCCAGCCGGAACCGCGGCCAGAACCCAGACCGGAACCACCGCGCCCACCCACGCCGCCGCCGCCACCACCACCGCGCCCAACCCCGCCACCTCGGCCTGCCGAAAGGCCGCTGGAACGCCCGCCCAATGTGGAGCCCTGCAATACTGAGGTGCAGAGCGGCGGGCGCGGCATCACCGAAACGCGGCATTATCTGGGGCCGACACCGGGGCGCGTGACCATTCCCTACAACACCCGGATGGAGCCGGATCGCATCCGCGTCTATCACCGGGGCCGGTTGCTCTCAGAATCGCCGGGCTTCGTTTCCGGGAATGGCGTGATTTCTTTTGACTGGAACCCGCCGCGTGGCGGCTCGGCTGAGGACTACGTGGTCACGGTAGAAGTGATGGGCACGCCTGGTTCGCCCTCTACGCGCTGGGATTACCGTATCGGCTGCCCCGGTGGCGGGCGGTGATGCTGTGCAATGATTTCGCCGCAAATTCGCTCCACCCATGCCATAGTGATGTAATGGACTGACTTGATCGAAGGAAAGACCGCGCCCATGACCCTGTTTGCCCAGGCCCGCCGCAAACCAACGCTTAAGGCTGCGGCGGCACTGCTTTCCCTGACCTTACTGCTGCCCGCCTGCGAAAGCCCTAATGTCGGCGCAAGCGGCCAGCCGCTGACGGCTGAGCAACAAGCCATGCGCCAGCAATCGCAACGCTGGAACCAAACGGCGGCGACGGGTGCATTGGCCGGCGCGGCAATGGGTGCCGCGGGTGCGGCGGCTTTTGGCCGAGGCAATACGGGGCAGAATGCGCTGATTGGCGCGGGCATTGGGGCACTGGTTGGGCTTGCCGCTGGTATGGCGGTCGCGGAACGCAATCTTGGCTTCGAAAATCGCGAGGCCAATGCTTCTCAGCGCATCCAATCCGCGCAGCAAGTCGCCACTAATCTGAACAATACTGCCGCCGCTTCTGAACAAGTGGCGAAGCAGAATCAGCAGAAATTGGCGCAGCTTGATCGGCAATATCGCGCCGGGCAGATCACCGCCGCGCAATATCGCAATGAAACCGCAACCATGCGCCAGGATGCGGAGCTGATGCGCAAAACCGCCGGCGAAGCCCGCGATGCGCGCCAGCGCCTGGTGGCGAGCTCTCGGCAAGTGCCGCAATTGATGAATGAGGAAGCGAAGATTGACCAGGCGCAGCGCCGGCTTGAAGCGGCGGCGGATGATCTGGAATCCGCGCTCCGCCGCG
>CAIYMY010000167.1 GCA_903927465.1 uncultured Rhodospirillales bacterium
GAGCCATTGCCCGGATCCCACACCACTTTCAG
This sequence comes from uncultured Rhodospirillales bacterium, assembly GCA_903927465.1. Classification (GTDB taxonomy): domain Bacteria; phylum Pseudomonadota; class Alphaproteobacteria; order Acetobacterales; family Acetobacteraceae; genus Neoroseomonas. Next base: position 33 of record CAIYMY010000167.1, read on the forward strand.
CGCGCGATCGCCGCCGTCCCAATCCTGCAATACGCGATCCGCATAGCGCGTTGCGATATCCACGGCGCGGTCGCTGCCTACGGCTTCCGGCACCACATCGCCGGCCTTCGCCATGCGGCCAATTTCCTGAATTTGAGCGCCATAGAAAGGCTTCTTGCCGATCATCATCTTGAAGCCGTTATAGTCAGGCGGGTTATGGCTGCCGGTCACCATCGCCGCGCCATCGGCTTCCAGCGCATAGGCAGCGAAATAGAGCATGGGTGTCGCGCAAAGCCCAATCCGCACCACTTCCAAGCCGCAGGCGCGCAAGCCCGCCACAAGCTGAGCTTCCATCTCAGGCGAATGCAGGCGGCCATCATAGCCAACGGCAACCCGCTTGCCGCCAGTGCGGCTGACAATGCTGCCAAAGCAGCGGCCAATCGCATAGGCATCTTCCGGGTTCAGGGTTTTGCCGACAATGCCGCGAATATCATATTCGCGGAGCACGGTTGGGTCGAAGCGATGATTGAATCCGGTCATGATGAAATCTCTCAGGGTCGGCCAATGGATGAATAGGTGAAGCCGGCGGCACGCATCGCCGCAGGCTCCCAGATATTGCGAAGATCCAGCACAATACTGCCCTTCATGGCGGATTTCAGGCGATCCGGCGCAAGCGCCCGGAATTCATTCCATTCCGTCAGCACCACCAACGCATCCGCCCCCGCCGCCGCATCCAGCGGGCTTTCGGCATAATGCACCGCCTGGGGCAGCACCTGGCGCGCATGGCCAGACTGCGGGTCAAAGGCGCGTAGCACCACCCCCGCAGCCGCCAGCTTGGGCAGGATGGCAAGGGATGGTGCATCGCGCATGTCATCTGTCTCAGGCTTGAAGGTCAGGCCGAGCACCGCCACGGTCTTGCCCGCAGGGTTCGGGCCAAGGGCGGCCAGGATGCGATCTGCCATTTGCGGCTTGCGCGCCTCATTCACCGCAATGGTCGCTTCCACCAGCTTGAGCGGCGCGCCGGCATCCTGCGCGGTATGCGCCAGTGCCAGCGTATCCTTGGGGAAGCAGGAACCGCCATAGCCCGGACCGGGATGGAGGAATTTGCGCCCAATTCGTCCATCAAGGCCCATGCCGCGCGCCACATCATGCACATCGGCGCCGACTTTTTCACACAGGTCAGCGATTTCATTGATGAAGGTGATCTTTGTCGCAAGAAACGCATTGGCGGCGTATTTGATCAGCTCCGCCGTCTCTAAGCTGGTGGCCAGTACTGGCGTTTCAATCAGATATAGCGGGCGATAGAGCCGTTTCAGGACGGCGAGCCCCTGATCATCCTCAACCCCAATGACCACGCGATCCGGGCGCATGAAATCGCCAATCGCGCTGCCTTCACGGAGAAACTCGGGGTTGGAGGCGACGCTGATGGCAAGTTCTGGCCGCACGCGCTGCACAATGGCGCGCACTTCCCGCCCGGTGCCAACCGGCACGGTGGATTTCGTCACCAGCACCAGGGGGCCGGTCGCGGCGCGCGCCACTTCCTCGGCTGCAGCATAAACATAGGAAAGATCAGCATGGCCATCGCCGCGCCTGGTTGGCGTGCCGACCGCCAGGAAAACGGCATCCGCCCCGGCGATGGCGGTTTGCAGATCGGTGGTGAAGCCAAGCCGGCCGGCAGCGACATTTTCCGCAACCAGCTTATCCAGCCCAGGTTCATAGATCGGCATGCGCCCTTCATGCAGCGCGGTGATCTTGGCGGGGTCCACATCCATCACCGTCACATCCACGCCGAATTCGGCAAAGCAGGCGCCGGATACCAGGCCGACATAGCCGGCCCCGATCATGGCGATGCGCATGGTCTTCTCCTTCGCTTCGAAGCGCGCCTGCAATGGCGCGGCAAGCACAGGCTGGCAAGGGGTTCAGCGGGCGTCAAAGCCCTCTCCGCCATGGGGCAGCAGGGGGCGCAGGCTTTCCAAATCACGCTCGGCCCGGCAGACCAGATAGCGCGGCGCCGCCCCATCCGGGTCCAAGGGCAGCGCTGTCAGCCCGATATCACTGTAAATGCGGAGTAATTCCGGCCCAACACGCCAGAAGGCCGGGTCAACCTGGGCAGCTTCGCATAGGTCGCGGAAGCGCCAAATGGCGGAAACCCTGTCCCGCGCGTCGCCCGCCGGATCGCCCAGCGCCAGCCAAACCCCATCCCGCTTGAGAAAGGCGAAGCCCGCGCGGCCCGCCTCGCCAAACACTGCCCCATCGACGGCCGTAAGCGCAGGCGCCATGGCGCCCAGGGCCAGAAGTCTTTCCCGTGCCGCCTCAGAATAGGCCAGCATGGGCGGGCGCGCCGGCAGCAGCAGCCGAAACGCCGCGACCAGCAGCAGCAGCGCGGCCAGCGCCACCGTAAAACGGAGCGAATCCGGCGCATCCGCCGCCAGCACCACCCCCCACCAGGATCGGTCGGCGAGGTTGCTCTGATAGGCAACAGTCGCAAGCGTCAGCCCGCAAATCGCCCCGGCGGCGAGTGCGCCGACCCCATCGGCCGAAACAGCCTCTCCGATCAGCCGCGCATGGCGATAAAAGGCGCCGCGCGCCGTGGTCAGCAACAGCGGCACCAGCAGAAAAGCCGCGATCAGCCAAAGCGGTTCCCCACGCAGCACCAGGATCAGCGCGCCATTCAGCAGCAGAAAAAGCGAGCCCCACCAAGCAATAGTCAGCCGGCGCACCAGCCCATAAGCGGCGGCGAGCAGTAGGGAACCAACGACGGAAGCGGCGAAATGGCTTGCGGCGTCTTCCAGGAAATCCGGCACGGGGCCGAGCAGGCTTGGCTTGGGCGGCAAAGCGCCGATGAAGATCAGCACTAAAGCGGCAAGGCCAGTAAGGCCCGCCAGCGCCGGCACTTCAAAGGAAACCGCAATGCCACGATCCGGCGCCAACCGCCCCACCAGCTTGCGGCGCTGGCTGACCTCAAACCCCGCAAACAGCGCACCGGCCAGGAAAAGCGGGATGATGTAATAGAACAGCCGGAACAGCAGCAGCGCGCCAACCACCACGGGGGTGGGCATGAAGCCCGCCAGCGCAAACAGAATAGCGCCATCAAAAACGCCAATGCCGCCCGGCACATTGGCCGCCAGCCCAGCCATATAGGCTGCGATGTAAATGCCCAGAAAATGAAGGAAGCCGAGCCCTTCCGCCGGCGGCAATAGCGCGAAGAAAATCATTGCTGTGACAGCAACATCCGTCGTTGCCAGCGCCACTTGGGCCAGCGCAATGCGAAAGCCGGGCAGATCAATCTGATGCCCGAAAAGCCGGATATGCGGCACGAAGCGCGCCATCACCACATAGGTGATAACAATCGCCCAGCAGAAAAACCCAAGCAACGGCAAGATCCAGCGCGGCGCGCCCGGCCCCAGAAAAGTCAGAAGGTCTGGTTCCAGCACCAGCACCAGCCCTGCAATGGCAAAACCCCCCAGCCCGAAAGTAAGGGAGGTAATGGCGATCACCTTCGCAATAGCAACCGGCGCCAAGCCCCAACTGGCATAAAAGCGATAACGCACCGCAGCCCCGGACACTGTCGCAAAACCGATATTATTCGCGAGCGAATAGGCGCAGAAGGAAGCGAGTAGAGACCGCCGCCAGGAAACCGGATGCCCGGCATAGATGGACCCAAGCCGATCATAAGCTGAAAGCAATAGATAAGCGCCAATGGCGCAGCCGGCTGCCAGCCAAAGTGCGGCAGGCGGCGTGGCATGCAGCGCGGTTTGGATATCCTGCCAGGAAAGCCCGCGAAATTCGCGCTGCACCACGTAAAGCGCGCCCAATAGCAGGATCAGCCCGAAACAGGTCGGGCCGAAGCGTTTCAACAGGGACATGGCGCCCTGCGGCTTCACGCGCTGGGGCTCTCCGCCCGCGCCAACGCGGTTTCGATCAGGCCGATAGTGCCCGCCACGCCATAAAGCGCGATGAAGCCGCCAAAGCGCGGGCCTTCTTCCTGCCCAAGCAGCACCTGATAAAGCGCATTGAACCAGGCGCGGGAGACACCCATCCGCCCATCCTTGCCTGCTTCCAGGAAGGGCTCTCTCCGGCCAGCATCAAAGACCAAATCCTGTGCGACCTTGGCGCGGTCTTCGGCCGGCATGGCTTCCAGATCCGCCGCGCGATCACGCAAAGCGAGCATCAGCGCTGAAAGCGCTTCCCGCTCCGCCTCGTTCGCGTTGCGGAAGCGCTTCGTGGGGGCGACGAAATCGCGGTAATAGGCGACCGCATAGGAAACGAGTTTACCCAGTAAAGGCTGGGTATCCGGTGTCGCGCCCGGCGCGTAGCGGGCCAGGAAACCCCAAAGCAAATCAGGATCATCCGCGTTCACCACACTCGCCAGGTTCAGCAACATGGTGAAGGAAACCGGTGGCTCTGGGTCATTTGGCGCGGCGCCGCGATGGATATGCCAAGCCGGGTTGGCGGCATCCGGCGCGGTGCGGAGTCGCGTGCGATGTTGCAGATATTCATCCACGGCGCGCGGGATTTGGTCGAAGTAAAGCCGCTTCGCGCGCTGCGGCTGGTTAAACATGAAAAGTGAAAGGCTTTCCGGCGGCGCATAGCGCAGCCATTCCTCAATCGTCAGACCATTGCCCTTGGATTTGGAAATCTTCTGCCCCTGCTCATCCAGGAAATGCTCATAGGTAAAGCCCTCAGGCGGTGCGCCACCCAGCACGCGGCAAATCGCGGAAGACAGCCGGACGCTATCAATCAAATCCTTGCCCGACATTTCGTAATCCACGCCAAGCGCATACCAGCGCAACGCCCAATCCGCCTTCCATTGCGCCTTGCAATGCCCGCCCGTGATGCGCGTGCCGTAACGCTCCCCACTTTCGGGATCACGCCAGACCAGCATGTCCTGATCCGGGCGCACTTCTTCCATGAGCACCTGCATGACCACGCCGGTTTTTGGGTGAATGGGCAGGAAGGGCGAATAGGTCGCGCGCCGATCCGGGCCCAAGGTCGGCAGGATCACGTCCAGGACCTTGGCGTGGTTTTCCGCCATCCTCAGCAGTGCCGCATCAAACTTGCCGGAACGGTAGTAATCGGACGACGATGCGAATTCGTACTCAAAGCCAAAAGCATCCAGAAAGGCGCGCAGCCGCGCGTTATTATGGTGCCCGAAGCTTTCATGTGTGCCGAAGGGATCAGGAATGGCCGTGACTGGCCGCCCGATATGCCCGGCCAGCATCTCCTTATTCGGCACATTATCCGGCACCTTGCGCAGCCCATCCATGTCATCGCTGAAGGCGATCAGGCGCGAAGGCAGGCCCGTGAGCTGCGTGAAGGCATGGCGGATCCAGCTTGTGCGCGCCACTTCGCCAAAGGTGCCGATATGCGGCAGGCCGGAAGGGCCATAGCCCGTTTCAAACAGCGCCGTGCTTTTGCCCGAAGCGGCCAGGCGGGTCGCGACCTTGCGCGCCTCCTCAAAGGGCCAGGCCTTCACGGCGGAAAGATCAGCGGCGGCGGACATGGGCAGTGACTATCCTTAAGCGTTGGAAGGGCTGCTTATAGGCAGGCCGCGCGCAGGTGGCGAGGCCCGGCCCTTTCAGCCTGTTCCATCTTTGTGCTTTCTGCGTTAAACCGCCCGCTTCCAATCTTTACCACAGGAAAATTGCAATGCGTGTCGGCGTGATTGGGGCCTCCGGTGCGGTGGGCCGCGAATTGGTGGATGTTCTGGGGCGTCGGGCCTTCCCGATGACCTCGCTCAGGCTGTTTGCCTCTGCCCGTAGCGCCGGCACCAAGATCAAAACCCCGCTGGGTGAGGCCGAGATTGAGCCCTTCAGTGATGCCGCCATGCGTGATCTTGATCTGGCGCTGCTCGCGGTTTCGGGTGATTTCGCCAAGGCCCATGCGCCGGCCATGGTGGCGGCAGGCGTGCATGTTGTGGATAATTCCTCCGCCTTTCGCTTGCAGGATGATGTGCCGCTGGTGGTTCCGGAAGTGAACGCCGGTGCCATCGGCCAAGCCAAGCTGATCGCCAACCCCAATTGCACCACGGCCATCCTGGTGGTGGCGCTGGAGCCACTGCGCCAGGCTTTCGGCCTGAAGCGTGTGATTGTGTCCACCTATCAGGCGGCGTCCGGCGCTGGGGCGGAAGGCATGGCGGAGCTTGAACGCGAAACCCGCCGCGTGCTGGTGGATGGGGTGAAGGCCGGGCATGAAGTGTTCCGCCATCCGCTGCCCTTCAACGTGATCCCGCAGATCGATAGCTTCCAGCCCAATGGCTATACGCGCGAAGAAATGAAGGTGGTGTGGGAAAGCCGGAAGATCATGGGCATGCCGGATTTGCCGATTTCCTGCACTGCCGTGCGTATCCCGACCTTCCGTGTGCATGCGGAAGCGGTGACGATTGAAACCGAACGGCCTGTCACGCCGGAAGCGGCGCGCGAAGTGCTACGCAAGGCGGCGGGCGTGAAGGTGGTGGATGACCCTGAAGCGGGGCTTTACCCCATGCCGCTGACCGCGACGGGTCAGGATGATGTGGAAGTTGGGCGCATCCGCGCCAATCCGGTCTTTGGTGACCGGGGGCTCGATTTCTTCCTGTGCGGTGATCAGTTGTTGAAGGGTGCCGCGCTGAATGCGGTGCAGATCGCCGAAAGGCTGCCCCGCGCCTAGGGCGCGGGTCACCTTGTGAACGTGAACCGATCCAAGCAGGAAGGGTTTTCGATCCGCGCGGCGTTGCCTTCTGATCTTGAGGGCCTGCTCAACCTTTATCCGCATCTTAACCCGTCCGATGAACCGATTTCGCGCGACCTGGCGGCTTCCCGGCTGGACGAAATCAATCAGCTTCCTGGCAGCGCGGTTCTGCTTGGTCTGCTGGGTGATGACCTCGTTGCTTCCTGTACCTTGATCATCATTCCGAATCTCACCAACGGCGGAAAGCCTTACGCATTGATCGAAAATGTTGTGACAGACGCGCGGCATCGCGGCCAAGGTTATGGAACCCGCATCCTGCACGCTGCCGTGGCGGCAGCCTGGGAGGCTGGCTGCTACAAGGTCATGCTGATGACCGGTTCAAAACAGCCATCCACCCTAAAATTCTATGAGAATGCGGGCTTCGAGCAAAGCAAGACCGGCTTTCAAATGCGCCGCATATCGGCGCGCCAGGATGTTTAGGTCAGTGCTCATCGCCCATCCTGGCCAGTCAGTATCGTCTGAACCGCATGGCTGAAGCGCCCGTCGCACCGCGTTTGCTATTGCCGGATGTGCCCGCTTTGGTGGCGGGGCAGGGGCGCGCCGTGGTGCTGGATACCGATGGCAGCATTGAAACCTTACCGGCACGCGCCGCGGCGGGAAGGTTGACTGAGGCTGCACCCCTTCTGGTGCACGCGCCAGCAACAGCCCGGCGGCTTGGCGTGCCGGGCATTGGCCCGACGCATGACCTGCTGGAACTTTTTGCCTTTGCGCTGCCCGCCGCATCCTGCGCGCCGACACCGCGCGGCCTTGCCCTGGCGCTTGGACTGCCGGCACCGCGGGATGATGAAGCGGCTGTCGCGTTATTGCCCGATATCGCGACCGAATTGCTGCGTCGGCTTGCGGATGATCGCGCCGCGCCGCTCAATCGCGATGCCGCAAGCCTTGCCGCGCGCATGGGCGAAGCAGGCTGGCCCTGGGCGCGGTCTGTTCTTGCCGCACTCGGTGCCCCAGCAGCGCGTTCGGGCATGGAGGGTTTGCGCGTCTGGCGCCGCCTGCCGGAATGGGAAGAAGCGGCGCCCGCCAATCCTCCATCTTCCTTCGGGATTGAACCGAATGAGGCGCGCGCGCGGCTTGCGCAGATATTGGGCGAAGGCGCGGAACAACGCCCGCAACAGGCGGACTACGCATCCGCCGCTGCTGCTGCTTTTGCGCCGCGGGAAGATCAGGGCGCGCCGGCGCTGGTGCTGGCAGAGGCCGGCACAGGCACGGGAAAGACACTCGGCTATGTGGCGCCGGCAAGTCTTTGGGCGGAACGCAATGGCGCGCCAGTTTGGATTTCCACTTTTACCCGCAATCTGCAACGCCAGATTGATCAAGAAACCGCGCGGCTTTTCCCCGACCCTGAAGAACGCCGCCGCCGCGTGGTGCTGCGCAAGGGGCGCGAAAATTATCTGTGCCTGTTGAACCTGGAAGATGCGCTCGGCTTTTCCGCCATGCCGGGGCAGGGGGTGGCGCTTGGCCTGGTGGCGCGCTGGGCGGCCGCGACGCGCGATGGCGATTTGCTGGGCGGCGATTTTCCGGGCTGGCTTTCGGAATTATTCGGCACCAACACAATCATGCCACTTGCTGATCGGCGCGGCGAATGCATCCACGCTGCTTGCCCGCATTATCGCAAATGCTTCGTTGAACATTCCATCCGCCGCGCGCGCGGCGCTTCGATTGTAATTGCCAATCACGCGCTGGTGATGATCCAGGCCGCACTTGGCGGCGGTGAGGATGGCCGCGCTTTGCGCCTGGTGTTTGATGAAGGCCACCATCTGTTCGACGCTGCCGATAGCGCTTTCTCCGCCGATCTGACCGGCGCTGAGATGGCGGAGCTGCGGCGTTGGATATTGGGCGCGGAAGGCGGGCGTTCGCGCGCGCGCGGGCTGAAGCGGCGCTTGGAGGAATTGGTCGGCGAAAAGCCGGAATTGCAGGCGCCTTTGGAAGCCGCCTTGCAAGCGGCGCGCGCCTTGCCCGCTGGCGGTTGGCCTGGCCGGCTGACTGATGAAGGCGCGCTTGATTTGGTTGGTGCGCCCGCCAATCCCGCCGAAGCTTTTTTGCGCGCCGTGCGCCGGCAAGTGCGTGCGCGTAATGCCGCCGCTGAAGAAGCCGGGCTTTACGATGCGGAATGTGATCTTTTCCCGCTGAACGCTGATATGCCGGAAATCGCCAGCGCGCTTGAGCGTGCCCTGCAACGCCTGGAAGCGCCCGTGCGGCATTTGCGCGAAAAGCTACTCGCGCGCATGGAAGATGAAGCTGCCGAGATTGAAGCCAATGACCGGCTGCGGATTGAGGCGATTTGCGGTTCCCTTGAACGCCGCGTGCTGATGCCGCTTGCCGCCTGGCGCGCCATGCTTGCGCGCATGGGTGGTGAGGAACCCTCGCCCGGCGCGCGGCCCGATATGGTGGATTGGCTATCCATCGAAAGGCGCGGCGGGCAGGATTCGGATGCGGGCATGCATCGCCATTGGCTTGATCCGACCATCCCCTTTGCCATGCAGGTCGCGGCCCCCGCGCATGGCGTGCTGATTACCTCGGCCACCTTGCGTGATGCGGCGGAGGCTGACGAAGACGACCCCGAAGCAGCCTGGCGCGAAGCGGAAGGCCGCACCGGGGCCGTGCATCTGCCGCTGCCCGCGATCCGCGCTGCTGTTGCCTCACCTTTCGATTACGCCGCGCGCACGCGCTGTATTGTGGTGACTGATGTGGCGCGGGAAAACACCGCGCAAATCGCCGGCGCGATGCGGGAATTGTTCCTGGCGGCTGGCGGAGGTGCGCTTGGGCTTTTCACCGCCATTCGCCGCTTGCGCGATGTGCATGCGCGCATCGCACCAGCTTTGGAAGAAGCCGGCCTGCCGCTTTATGCGCAGCATATTGATGCGATGGATAACGCGACTTTGGTGGATGTTTTCCGTGCCGAGGAAAATTCATGTCTGCTCGGCACCGATGCCATGCGCGATGGTGTGGATGTGCCCGGGCGTTCCTTGCGCTTGCTGGTATTTGACCGCGTGCCCTGGCCGCGCCCGAGCATTCTGCACCGCGAACGCCGCCTGCATTTATCCGAAGGCAGGCCGAAGGAATATGATGACCGCATCACGCGCCATCGGCTGCGCCAGGCTTTTGGTCGGCTGATCCGCCGTGCCGATGACAAGGGCGTTTTCGTGATGCTGGATCGGTCCTGCCCATCTCGGCTTTTGGCGGGGCTGCCTTCCGGCGTGCTGCTGCGCCGCATGGGGTTGGCCGATGCGGCGCGGGAAGTGCGGGAGTTTTTGGGTTAGGCGTATTTTCAAGCCAAGTGAGCATCACTTGGCGACTCGGAAAATACGACCAAACTAGTCCTGCTCAATCTCCGGCATACGGTAGCGATCCGCCGGATCAAGCCAGCCTTTGAAATTCGGCGCGCGTTTTTCGGCGAAGGCAGCGCGGCTTTCCAGAAGATCGCTCTTGTCGCCATGCTCGTGCAACTTTGCTGCCAAGGCTTGTTGCGCAGGCGTTGGTGTGGGGCGCATGCGGCGCATCATATGAATGGTATTGACGCGCGCGGCGGGCGGCAGGGTCAGCATGTGGCGTGCCATTTCCATCGCAGTTTCCATCAGCGCTTCCGGCTCGACCAGGCGGTTGACGAAGCCAAGCTGATAAAAGCGTTCAGCGGTGAAGCGAAAGCCAAGCGCCATTTCCATCGCGACCGGATAGGCGAGGTTCGCAAGATGCCCGTGATTATAGCCACCCAATAGCCAGCGCTTTGCCTCAGACACTTCGAAAATCGCGGTATTGGCGGCCACGCGCAAATCAGTGCGCTCCACCAGCATGAAGCCGCCGCCCATGGCAAAGCCATTCACCGCGGCGATGACAGGCTTTTCCAAGGTGCCGGCATTGAAGGGGTCTTCCATGTCAATGCGGCGCCCGCCGGGGCTTTTATCGGCGAGTGATTCCTTCATATCCTCGCCAGCGCAAAAGCCGCGTCCGGTGCCGGTCAGGATCGCGACCTCCAGCTTTTCGTCGGTGCGAAACGCGGTCCAGATGCGCGCCAATTCCATGCGCATTTCATGGTTCAGCGCATTCAGCCGCTCCGGCCTGTTCATGCGCACCACAAGCACCTGCCCATGGGTTTCGGTTTCAACAACGGCCATGTGATGTTTCCCCTTTGGCTTTGATGGCCATGATGGGCGGGGTGGACGATATTGGCCAGGGGGCGCTTCCAGGGTTAGGCTTCTGTAACGGAGGAACCCCGATGCGCCTAAAACCCCTCGCCTTTGCCCTTTTGCTGATGGTCGGCCTGATCACTGCCGCCGCCGCCGAGGTTACGGAATTTACCATCACCACGCCCGCCGCCCCTGCCTTTGCTGGCCGCGAATTTGGCACGACCGGCCGTTATGAAAGGCTCGCAGGTCGTGCCAAGATCATGATTGATCCGGCCGATCCGCGCAATGCGATTATTGCCGATATCGCCTTGGCGCCGCGCAATGCGGCGGGGCGCGTGGAAGCGGTGGCGGAGGTTGTCATTCTGCGCCCCGCCGAAGCCTTTCGCGGTAATGGCACGCTTTTCGTTGAAGTGCCCAATCGCGGGCGCGAATTGGCTGGCCAGCTTTATCACGATCATCAGGCCAATGCCCTGATGCTCGGGCGCGATCCCGGCAATGGGTTCCTGTTGCGGCAGGGCTATACCTTGGTCTGGATCGGCTGGCAGGCGGATATTCCGGCGGGTGAGGCGCGCGGTGCCGGCATCAGGCTGGAAGCGCCGGTGCTGCCCAATATCACTGGCCTGTCGCGCGAAGAGTTTTTGTTTGATCACATGACAAGCCCGGTGACGGCGGAGCTCACCTATCCGGCGGCAAGCCAGGAAGGGGCGCGGCTGACGGTGCGGGCGCAGGCGGGCGATGAACGGCAAAGCCCCGCAGGGTTAGGTTTCCGTTTTCTGGATGCCAAGCGCATTGAAATCACGCGCCCCGCAGGCTTCGATGCCGGCGCGCTTTATGAATTCATCTATACCGCCAAGGAACCGACGTTGCAGGGCATGGCCTTCGCTGCCTTCCGCGATGTGGCGGCGTTTCTGCGCTGGGAAAAGGGTGCGGCCAATCCCTTGGCAGTCGCGGGGCGTGTGAGTGTTGATCGCGCCATGCTGCACGGCATTTCGCAATCCGGGCGCTTTGTACGCGATTACCTCTACCTTGGCTTCAATGAGGATACGCAAGGCCGTCAGGTTTATGATGCGATGCTGCCGCATATTCCCGGCACGCGGCGCACCTACACCAATGCGCGCTTTGCCCAGCCTGGGCGCAACCCAACACCGCATGGGGATCGGCATTACCCGGCCGATCAATTTCCCTTCACCTATGCTGTCACGGAAGATCATTTGACCGGCAAGCGCGATGGGCTGCTGCTGCGCTGCCGCACCAGCAATACCTGTCCGCGCATCATGCAGACCGATAGCGAATATGAATTCTGGGGCGCGCGCGCTTCACTGCTGGTCACGGATACGCGCGGTCGCCACATTGATCTGCCGCCAGAGGTGCGCGCCTATGCGCTTTCCGGCTTGCCGCATTTTGCCCCAGCGAGCGCGGCCATCAGCCGGCTAGATCGCTGTGCCTTGCCAGTCAATCCCTTGCAGGGTGGCGCTTTGGTGCGTGCATTATTGGTTGCGATGGAAAGCTGGATGCGTGATGGCCGGGAACCTCCGGCAAGCCGCTTCCCCATGCGCGGCCAAGGCACCTTGGTTGACCTGGCAGGCGCCTATCCCGCTTTGCCGGGCTTGCCCTTTCGCGGCACTATCGGCCCCGCGCAATTGGTGGACAATACAGTCATGCCGCCAGTTGTGCGCGGTGAATATACCGTGCTGGTGCCGCGCGTGGATGCGGATGGCAATGCCATCGGCGGGCTGCGCGGCCCGGTGGTCGAGGTTCCCAAAGCAACCTACACAGGCTGGAACCCGCGCAGTGAAGGTTTCGCGCCCGGCGCGCTTTGCTACAATACCGGCGCGGTACTACCCTTCGCCTCCACCAAAGCCGAACGCGAAGCGGCGCGCGACCCCAGGCCCTCGCTGGAGGAACGCTATCCAACGCCTGAGGCTTATGTCGCAGCGGTTCGCGCCTCGGCCGAGCGTCTTGCTGCGGAACGGCTGCTGCTGGCTGAGGATGTTGCGGCCATCACACAGGCTGCCAGTGCCGATAGCCTCGCCCGGTTGCGACGCTGAATAAGCGTGGGGGCGAGATTTCCCAAACCCCCGCTTCCTGTTCTAGCCTTCACCAAGTCACCAACCAGGCAGGAAACCCATGCGCAAGCTCACCATTGGCGATGTCACCATCACCAGCATCATCGAACGCGATGGCCCCTGGCGCGCGCCGGGGCAGATGTTCCCCGATGCGCCGGCGGATCAGATTGAAGCGACGCTCAAGGAACTGGAACCGGAAACCTATGATGTCGCTTCCGGCAAGATGGTGATTACCTATCAAACCTATGTGGTGCGCACGCCGCGCCATACAATTCTGGTGGATACCTGCACGGGTGAAGACAAGGGCTATCCCGCGCCGATGGATTTCCCGAAGCAGCCCTGGTTGGATGGGTTGAAGGCGGAAGGGCTTTCCTTTGACGATATTGATTACGTCATGTGTACCCATCTGCATATTGACCATTCCGGCTGGAATACCGTGCTGCGCGATGGCCGCTGGGTGCCCACCTTCCCGCGCGCAAAATATGTTTTCCACAAACGCGAATATGCCGCGTGGGAGGCATCAACCAAGGCTGGCGAAACCCGTCCGGGCGGCGGCGGTTCCGTTTTCACCATGAATTGCGAACCCGTTGTGGCGGCGGGGCAGGCGCTGCTGGTGGATGATGATTTCAGCCTGGATGATTGCATCACCATTGAACCGACACCTGGCCACACGCCGTGCCATTGCTGCGTGCATATCAAAAGCCGAGGCCAGCATGCTGTGATCACGGGCGATCTGATGCACCACGCGCTGCAAATCCACAGGCCTTCCTGGTCCACCATGTTCTGCTGGGACCCGAATGAGGCCGCCGATAGCCGCACGCGCTTCCTGGCCAATGTTGCCGATACGGATACCAAGATTTTGCCGATCCATTTTCCCAATCCTTCGGTCGGGCGTGTGGAATCCAATGGCGATCGTTTCCGCTGGCGGTATGTGCGCTGAACCATGACCATTCTGCCGCTGCAGGGCCTGCGCGTGCTTGATCTGGCGCGCGTATTGGCCTGCCCCTTTTCGGCGATGATCCTCGCCGAATTGGGCGCGGAGGTGATCAAGGTGGAGCAGCCAGGCAGCGGCGATGAAAGCCGTTCTTATGAGCCGGTAGCCGAACGGAATGGCCAGCGCGATAGCGCCTATTTCTTCGCCTGCAATCGCGGCAAACGCAGCGTCACGGTCAATCTGCGCCACAAGGACGGCCAAGCACTGGTGCGCGATTTGATCCGCCATTGTGATGCAGTGGTCGAGAATTTCCCGACCGGCACGCTGAAACGTTATGGGTTGGATTGGGAAGCGCTCCGCGTCATCAATCCGCGCCTGGTTATGCTGTCCTGCACTGGCTTTGGTCAGACCGGGCCTTACGCCAAGCGTAAGGGCTATGACACGGTGTTTCAGGCCATGTCAGGGCTGATGGCACTCACCGGCGAACGCGGCGGCGGGCCGGTGAAGCCTGGGCTGCCAATTGCTGACCTCACCTCCGGGCTTTGGATCACCATTGGTTTGTTGGCGGCGCTGCGTGGGCGCGATGCAACGGGGCAGGGCGCCTATATTGATTTTTCCATGTTGGATGGGCAGGTGGCTTTGTTGACCTCCGCCGCTGCGCGCTTCTTCGCCTTGGGCGAGGTACCGCCGCGTCTTGGCACGGAACATCCAGGCCGCGTGCCGACCGCTTCCTTTCGCTGCGCTGATGGACGGTTCTTGCATATCACCTGTTCGGATCAGCATTGGGCGCCGCTCTGCCGTGCGCTTGGCTTGGATGAATTGGGCGCTGATGCGGCCCTGGGCGCCAATGCCGAACGTGTCGCGCAACGTGGGCGTGTGATGGCGGCGCTGACAGCCGCCATGGAGAAGCTGACGCGCGGGCAAGCTGTGACGCTTTTGGATGCCGCGGATGTGCCGAATGGCCCTGTGCTGACAATCGATGAAACCTTCGCCGATCCACATGTGCAGGCGCGCGGTTCAGTCGGCGAATTCACCCATCCGCTGCTTGGCGCCTTTCCGGCTTTGCGTTTGCCCTATCGCTTCGAAGGTTTGGCGGACCCGGAAATTCAACGCCCGCCATTATTGGGCGAAAATACGGAAGCGGTGCTGCGCGATTTGTTGCAGTACACGCCATCACGCATCGCAACCCTCCGCGCGGAGGGCGCCATATGACCGACGCCGTTTTGTATGATTGCAAGGATGGCCTGGCGCGCATCACGCTGAACCGGCCAGATGCGCGCAATGCGCTCAACATCGCCATGTGCGAAGCGCTGATCGCCGCCACGCGCCGCGCGCGCGAAGATGCCGCGCGCTGCGTGCTGGTGCAGGGGGTTGGCCCGGTTTTCTGCGCCGGCGCCGACCTCAAGGAACGCCAAGGCATGGGCGATGACGCGGTGCGCGCGCGCCGCCTAAAGTCCTTCAGCGCCTATGATGCTTTGGAACGCCTGCCCATGCCGGCGATTGCCGTTGTGGCAGGCCCCGCTGTTGGTTCGGGCGTGGAAATTGCCGCGGCGTGCGATTTCATCATCGCAACACCTTCCGCTTCCTTCCGCACACCGGAAGCGCTTTGGGGCACAGTTGGGGCCACGCAACGCCTGCCGCGCATCATTGGCAAAAGATTGGCGAAGGATTTGATGTTCACCGGCCGGGCACTTGGCGCAGAGGAAGCACGCGAAGCGGGGCTGGTTGCGCGCGTGGTGGCGCCGGATGCGCTGACCGAAACCTTGGCGGAAATCACCGCCACTATCCTGAAGGCTCCGCCCGCCGCGATGGCGCTCGCGAAGCGCTGCGTGGATGAGGGGCTGGAACGCGACCCGCGCGGCGCGCTCGCCACCGAAATCCTGGCGATCGAGGAAAGCCTGGCTGCCGCGGAATGGCGCCAGAAAATGCAGGATTTTACTTGAACTTAACGCCAAGATTCGCCTTGAGGCCGGGCAGGCTGGCCACTCAGTCGCAGCGACACGTAGGTGATCAGTGGCGCCTCAATGCGCCTATGGCGCTCAGGCTCCTGACAAAGCCCCAACACCCACAATCCTGTAATCATATACCCCACCATCCACTTCCGTGATGGTCACATGTTCGCCCGGGCGGATGGGGCTAGTGCCGGGGTCGAAACGGGCCTCTGGCGCGTCGAAGCGCTCAGCCAGGCTGCCGCTGAAGCGGATGAACCAGCCATTATCGCCATCATATTGCACATCACCCTGTTCGGGCGGCGCGTCCGGGCGGTAGTGCCGCGCGCGCCAGGGTGCTGGGTCCTCAGCCCAGGCTATCGGATCAAGGTAGCCCGTGGCATCCAGCGCCAATTCGATCTCATAGCGGTGATCCTGGCAGCCAAGCGGAAAGCCAGGCCCCGCCACTAGGGAGAGTGTCACCAATATCCGTTCCATGTGCACCTCCTTTCTGCAAACCAGGCCAAAGAGATAGTTTGGCACCTGGAAAATCGTAAAAAACTTTCAGATCGCCACCTTCACTCCCAATTCTACCACACGGTCCGATGGAATACGGAAGAATTCCGTGGCCGGGAGTGAATTGCGGCTGAGCACCACAAAAAGCCATTGCCGCCAGCGCGACATTTTCGGCACCGCCGCCGCCACCACCGTCTCCCGCCCCAGGAAATAGGAGGTCTGCATGGGCTCATAAGGAATGCCCAATTCCGCCAGCGCTTCAAGCTCACGCGGGATATTGGGGCTTTCCTGGAAACCGTAGCGGAGCGCGATGCGGTAGATATTGGGTGCCAATTCCTCAACCGCGCGGCGCCGATCGGCACCCACCTGGGGCACATCCTCATTCGCGACCGTCACGAACAGTACGCGTTCATGCAAAACCTTGTTGTGCTTTAGGTTATGCAGCAGCGCACCGGGCAGGAATTCCGCCTGGCTGGTCATGAATACTGCGGTGCCGGGCACGCGCACGGTGCGCGATTGCGGCAGGCGCGCGATGAAGGATTTAAGCGGCAAGCCATCCTGACGGATGCGCGCGAACAACAATTCCCGCCCGCGATGCCAAGTAAGCATCATGACAAACAGCACAAAGCCGAGAACCAGCGGCACATAGCCGCCTTCGGGAATCTTCAGCACGTTGGATAGGAAGAACGCCAAATCAAGCGCCAACAGCGGCAGGAAAACGCCAAGCACAGCAAGCAGCGGCCAGCCGAATTTGCGCCGGAACACCACCATGGCAAGGCAGGATGTGCAAACAAACGTGCCCGTTACCGCAATGCCATAGGCCGCCGCCAAACGTTCGGAGTCACGGAACGTCACCACCAGGATCAGCACGCCGATGAGCAAGGCGAAATTCACCTGCGGCATATAAATCTGGCCTTCTTCCGTATCGCTGGTGTGGCGCACCAAAAGCCGCGGCATGAAGCCAAGCTGCACGCATTGCCGCGCAATGGTATAGGCGCCCGAAATCATCGCCTGGCTGGCAATGATGGTGGCAGCGGTTGCCAGGAATACCAAAGGCAGGCGGAACCATTCCGGTGCCAGCAGGAAGAAGGGGTTTTCCAGCGCCGTTGGATCGCGCAGCAAAAGCGCGCCCTGGCCAAGATAATTCAGCACCAACGCCGGCAGCACAATCACCATCCAGGCCCAGCGAATGGGCCGGCGCCCGAAATGGCCCATATCGGCGTAAAGCGCCTCGGCCCCCGTCACAGCCAGCACCACGGAACCGAAGGCAATAAACGCCGCGAATTTGTAATGCAGGCAGAAAGTGATGGCCCAATGCGGCGAAATGGCAGCCAATACGCCAGGATTGTGCAGCACTTCCCAGAGCCCGAGCAGCCCCAGCACCAGGAACCAGACCGCACAGATGGGACCGAAGACCGCCCCTATTTTTGCCGTCCCGCGATATTGCACCAGGAAAAGCGCCAGCAGGATCACAATTGAAATCGGCAATACCGCTTTTTCCAAATGCGGTGAGACAACCTTGAGCCCCTCCACCGCCGACAGCACGGAAATCGCGGGCGTGATGATGCCATCACCAAAAAACAGGCAGGCGCCGGCAATGCCAATGAGCGCCAAGACCCAGCGCAGCCGCGCATTTTCCACACTACGCTGCGCAAGCGCCATCAGCGCCAAGATACCACCCTCGCCGCGATTATCCGCGCGCAGCACGAAGGCGACGTATTTCACTGTAACAGTCAGGATCAGCGACCAGATGATCAGGCTGAGCAGGCCCAGCACCTCCCATGACTCCACCCCGCCATCTTCAAAATGGCTGGCGGCCGCGCGCATGGCGTAAAGCGGTGACGTGCCGATATCGCCATAGACAACGCCAAGCACGCCCAGGATCAGGGCAAGCGAGGGGGCGCTACGCTCGGTAGCGGCGGGACTGCTCATGCCTGGACTGCCTTTAGGGGGAACATCGCGGCGCACTCTGCCCCTTCATTGCCAGAAAGCAAGACGCCTGCCCCGCATCTGGCGCATGGCGGGCATTCAATGCCCGCGCAGGATCTGGCTCAGGAATAGCTTGAGCCGATCGGTCTTTGGTGCATTGAAGACCTGTTCGGGGGGGCCGACTTCCACCACCTCCCCCTGGTCCATGAAGACCACGCGGTCCGCCACCTGGCGGGCAAAGCCCATTTCATGCGTCACCACCATCATGGTCATGCCGGTGCTGGCCAATTCCACCATCACTTCCAGCACTTCCTTGATCATTTCGGGATCAAGCGCTGAGGTAGGTTCGTCGAACAACATGATCTTGGGGCGCATGCAAAGGGCGCGCGCAATAGCCACGCGCTGCTGCTGCCCGCCGGAAAGCTGGCCCGGATATTTCAGCGCCTGTTCTGGGATTTTCACCCGCACCAGTAATTCCATCGCCAGTTCTTCGGCGTCCTTCTTCGGCATGCGCCGCACCCAAATGGGCGCCAGGGTGCAGTTTTCCAGCACCGTCAGATGCGGGAAAAGATTGAAGGATTGGAACACCATACCGACTTCGCGGCGGATCGCATCCAAAGCGCGCACATCATCGGTCAGTTCGATCCCTTCCACGGCAATACGACCTTCCTGGTGAACTTCCAGGCGGTTGATGCAGCGGATCATGGTGGATTTGCCCGAACCCGATGGGCCGCAAACCACCACGCGTTCGCCGGGGGCGACAGCAAGGTTGACATCGCGCAGCACATGCAGCGCACCGAACCATTTATTGACGCCGGCCATTTCAATGGCGGGGGGCGCATCCGCCTTGGCGGCAGAAGCGATATAGGCGAGATCAGCGGAAGCGCTCATGATATTTTCCCGGTGCTTCAGCGACGGCGATGGCGGTTCAATTCCGCCTCCAACCCGCGGCTGTATTTGGACATGGCGTAGCAGAAAACGAGATAGATACTGCCGACAAAGACATAGACCTCAACGCCGAAGCCCTGCCAAGCGGGCTCCACAATCGCGGTCTTGCCGGCGGTCAGCAGGTCGAAAATGCCAATGATCAGCACCAACGACGTATCCTTGAAGAAACCGATGAAGGTATTGACCAAGGGCGGGATCACCATGCGCAAGGCCTGAGGCATGATGATCAGCCCGGTCTTTTGCCAAAAGGAAAGCCCCATCGCATCGGCCGCTTCATATTGGCCTTTTGGCAGGGATTGCAGCCCGCCGCGCACAACCTCGGCCAGATAGGCACCAGCGAACAGAATGATGGCGATCTGCGCGCGGAGCAGCTTATCAATATTCATCCCCTCAGGCAGAAACAGGGGGAACATGACGCTTGCCATGAACAGCAGGCTGATCAGCGGCACGCCGCGGATAAGCTCCACATAAAGCACGCAAAGCACCTTGATGGCGGGCAGCGAAGATCGCCGGCCAAGCGCCACCAGGATGGAAAGCGGAAAGGCAAAGGCCAGCCCGAAAGTCGCCAGGATCAGCGTGATGGGCAAGCCACCCCAGCGTTCCTGCTGCACATAGGAAAGCCCAAAGACGCCGCCCCACATCAGAATGCCAATGGCGGTCAGCATCCCAACCCAGATCAGCGCCAATTCCCAACGCCAAAAGCGCCGCATGGCGGAAATCACGTAAAGCGCCACGAACAGCACACAGGCCAAGGCCGGGCGCCAATGCTGTTCATAAGGATAGGTGCCAAACAGCATGAAGCGGTGTTTTTCGCCAATCACCGCCCAGCAGGCGCCAGAACCACGCAGGTCTCGGCAGGCTTGTGTCTGCGGTCCCTGTGCATTGGAAGGCACCGACCAGATCGCATTCACGAAGGCCCAATCAATGAAGGACAGGGCGAATTTGACCAGCAAATAACCAACCGCCAGCGTCACGGCCGTGGAAAGCCAGCCGGAGAACAGATTGGTCCTGGCCCAGGCAATCGGCCCCACCGCCGTGATCGGCGGCTTGCGCGGGCCGGATGGAATGGCTGTATCGCTCATGGCTGGCTCCCTTACCGTTCCACAAGCGCTATGCGCGCATTGTACCAATTCATGAAAAAGCTAATCGAAAGGCTGATGGTCAGATAGACCGCCATGATGATGGCAATGCCTTCAATCGCCTGCCCCGTTTGATTGAGCGTGGTATTGGCGATGGACACAATATCCTGATAACCAATCGCGACTGCGAGCGAGGAATTCTTCGTCAGGTTCAGGTAATTCGACGTCATGGGCGGGATAATCACGCGCAAAGCCTGCGGCATGACAATCAGCCGCAGCACCGAGCCATGTTTCAACCCCAGCGCCTGCGCAGCCTCCCATTGCCCATGATTGACCGACATGACACCGGCGCGCACCACTTCCGCGATGAAGCCCGCCGTATAGGTGACAAGCCCGATCAGCAGCGCGAAATATTCGGGGCTGATATTTATGCCGCCGCGGAAATTGAAGCCGCGCAGCTCGGGGTATTCAATCCCCCACGGGGCACCCAGGCCCCACCAGACCGCAACGGGCAGCGCCAGCATCAAGCCAAGCGCGGTGGGCCAGACCTTGCGCGGCTGGCCATCTTCCATCTGCTTGGCACGCCCCATACGCGCATAAAGCCAGGTGACCACTATACCAAGCAGAAAAGCCACCAGCGCCGCCGTATGCGCGTTTTCCCAAATCAGCGCCGGTAGCTTCAAGCCGCGATTGGACAGCACCACGCCTTCCATGGGGCGCAGCGCCTGGCGCGGGCCGGGCAGGCCTTGCAGGATGGTGTACCAAAACAGCAATTGCAGCAGCAGCGGCAGATCGCGAATGATTTCGATATAGGTGCCGGCAATGCGCGACAGCAGGAAATTCTTGGACATCCGCGCAATGCCAATCGCAGTGCCGAGGATCGTTGCCAGCACCACGCCAACCACAGCTACCTTCAGCGTATTTAGAACGCCCACCATCAGTGCGCGCAGATAGGTATCCGTGGGCTCATAGGAAATCAGGCTTTCGGCGATGGGCAGCCCCGCTTCGCGATCAAGGAAGCCAAAGCCGGTCGCAATCCGCCGCACCGCCAGATTGTGCGAGGTATTGCTGTAGAGCCAATAGATCAGGCTACCAACGGCCGCGACGACCAGGATTTGCCATACAATGCCGCGTACCCGTTCATCCGACCATGACAGCCGGAGCGGACGTTTGGGCGGGCGCCGCTTATAACGCGGATCGCTCGTCGTCTCAGACATTATGAGCCTCTCCTGACCATTGACCCGCCCCTCGGGGAGGGCTGGGGCAGCTGCGACATTAAGTTTGTCACTTCGCTAAGCACTGCGTTACCGGATAGCAGGCCATCCCTGCAAGCGCCGCACATCAGCCCGCCGGCACTGACCTGCGCTGCCATGGGAAGCCCGGCGGCTAATGGCTTGATCAAATGCGGTTCTCCGGTTGGGCGGGGGTAAAGCCGTGCTCAAGCTCAGCAATTCCTGCGCCAAAGCTTGTCCTTCCCCGCCCGGCAATGCCACATGCGCCAGCAGAATCGCGGAGGCAAAACCATGCGGCAGATGGACAAAGCAGCAATCCGGGCGGCTCTGCCTTGGGATAGGCTGATCGAAGCCCTGGCCGAGATGTTCCGTGAAGGCTGCGAAGCACCACTTCGGCACCGCCACGGCTGGCCGGATGGCGCGGGCGCGCAAAACACCCTGCTGCTGATGCCGGCCTGGCGCGCGGGCGGGCATTACGGCGTGAAGATTGTCCATGTCGCGCCGGGCAATGATGGGCGCGGCCTGCCTGCCGTCCATGCCAGCTATTTACTTTCAGATGCCACCACCGGCGCGCCACTTGCCATGCTGGATGGCGGCGAATTGACGGATAGGCGCACGGCAGCGGCCAGCTTGCTCGCCGCGCGCTATTTGGCCCGGCCAGAGAGTTCGCGCCTACTGCTGCTGGGCAGCGGCAAGGTCGCCCATGCCCTGGCAGAGGCTTATGCTGCCTGTTTTCCGATCAAAGATATCGCGATCTGGTCGCGCAAGGGTGAGAATGCGGCGCGTTTGGCCACGCAGCTTGCCACCCATGGCCTGCCGGCACGGGCGGTGGCCCAGCCTGATTTCGCCGCCGCCGATATCATCAGCGCTGCCACCTTGGCGACCGATGCGCTCATCCCCGGCGCGGCGCTACAGCCGGGGGTGCATCTTGATCTGGTTGGCGCCTATCGGCCCGATATGCGCGAAGCGGATGCGCTGGCGCTGAAGCGGGCGCTTCTGGTGGTGGATACCCGCGCCGGGGGGTTGGCTGAAGCCGGCGATGTGGTTCAGGCCATTGCGGAGGGCGCGATTACGGAGGGCCACGTGGTGGCAGATTTGGCGGAGCTTTGCCGCGGCACCCATCCCGGGCGGCAAAGCGCCGATCAGATCACCGCCTTCAAATCCGTGGGCTGGGCCGGGGAGGATTTGGCGGCGGCGGTGCTGGCTTATGGGGCGGGGAGCATTTTCTAGCCAAGCGGCTTTGCTTGGCGGCTATCAAAATGCGACCAAAATCACCAAGCGCGTTTCACCCTGGGGTAAGGGCCGGCCCCATTCCAGGGTACAATCTAGGCCAGATTTCATCCGGCGTTGGCAGCGATGAATGGCACTGATCAGCCTTAAAATCCTGCCGTAAAGCAGTGGGGCTGGAGGATTATTATCCGCCAGCCCATGCTGTCTCAGATGATAATGAAATCCTCCGCAGTGAGAGTGCCTGTTAGGCCACTCAGTGTTGCAAATTGGATAGCCAAGCCTGCACCCGAACCATCCGCATCATACAGCAAGGCGCCTGTTGACGCATTGAAGATAATACGATCATCAGCCTCCGTCGCGCTGGCACCGGTAGCGAAGGCACCTGCGGGTAAAGCGCCGATGCTTAATGCCCTGAAGATAGTACTATCCAGCAAAATCGTATCATCCGTGACGCTATAGTCCAGGATCTTATCGGGCCAGACGGGTTCGCGAAGGCTATCGAAGACGAATTGATCCTCGCCCGAGCCACCAGAAAGGACGTCTTTATGATAGCCACCAATCAGGGTGTCGTTACCATCGCCACCGGTCAGGGTATCAAAGCCGTCATGACCTTGCAGGAGGTCATCGCCCGCATCACCGGTAAGGTTGTCATTGCCCGTATCACCGATCAGGGTGTCATTGCCCGCACCACCAGTAACGGTGTTCTTACCAGCGCCACCGTTCAGGAAGTCGTCGCCCGCACCGCCCGACAGGGTATCATCGCCAAATTCGCCGGAAAGAGTGTCATCGCCCGCCCCGCCGGTGAGGCTGTCATTCCCGATGCCGCCATATAGGCGCTGATGGTCGCCCCCGCCCGCGACCAGCGTGTCATTGCCGGCTTGGCCACCAAGGCCCTGCCTATCGCCGTTCCCGCCCTGCAGGCTATCGTCACCGGCGGCGCCAAAGAGGAGCTGACCGTCGCCCCTGCCAGCGACCAGCGTGTCATTCCCGTCATCGCCATGAAGGCTCTGCCCATCGCCGTTCCCGCCCAGCACGCTATCGTCACCGGGGCCGCCACAGAGGAGCTGATTGAAGCCCCTGCCCCCGACCAGCGTGTCGTTCCCATCACCGCCA
Source organism: uncultured Rhodospirillales bacterium (assembly GCA_903927465.1). Taxonomy (GTDB): domain Bacteria; phylum Pseudomonadota; class Alphaproteobacteria; order Acetobacterales; family Acetobacteraceae; genus Neoroseomonas. The sequence continues at coordinate 23,840 of CAIYMY010000167.1, forward strand.
AAGAGGCGCTGTGCTTCGCCGTTCCCGCCCTGCAGGCTATTGGCACCGTCGCCGCCATCGAGACGCTGATTGTTGCCCCTGCCCCCGACCAGCGTGTCGTTCCCGGCATTGCCATAGAGCTGCTGAAAATCTCCGTCCCCGCCCTTCAGGCTATCGGCACCGTCGCCGCCCTCGAGACGCTGACGTTGGCCCCCGCCCCCGACCAGCGTGTCATTCCCGATATCGCCATAAAGGCTCTGATAGCCGCCGCTCCCGCCCTGCAGACTATCGGCACCGCAGTTGCCATGGAGGATCTGATATCTGCCCCCGCCCCCGACCAGCGTGTCATTCCCGGCTAAGCCATAAAGACCCTGATTATCGTCGTTCCCGCCCTGCAGGAAATCGTCAACGCCGAAAAAAAGGAGGTGAAAGTTGTTGTAGTCTCCGACCAGGTTGTTTCCGCATCCGTAGTTGTAGCTTCCGTACAGGTTGTTATCGCCATTTCTGCCAGACATGAGCGGACCTACTTTCAGGATATGCGACGTTTGCGGAAAAGGCACGGCATCTGCGGCGCAATCACAAAACAAAGAACTCAAGCCCAGCTGATAGCCCGCACCTCAAGGCCATTTCCTGACCTGCCTTCGTACGGGTTTGTCTAAGTTTTGTTTGTTGCGTAATTGACTCTTTATTTAGACGAATCATCCAAATATTTAGACGGTCCGTCGAGCGAAACCATCAAATATTAATCGATATTAGTCAAGGGGATTAAAATTACTTTTTTCTTAATGGACCAAGGGTCATGTTGCCTTGGCAAAACCCCAAGCTACAAAAACAACTCATTGGGGCCGCTGTTCGGGCCTGCCGCAGTACTCCCGGTGATTTGTGGGCGGCACCGCCTCCTGCCTAAACGCGTATGCGTCGAAGCCGGGCAGGGCATGGTTGTTCATCAAGCACTTAGCTTAGATGGGCAGGGCCTGGCCCAGGTGTCGCGGGAATGGCAGTCCATGGGGGAGGGGGTGTCGCAGCGTCATCAAACCCGCTGCCCCACGGTCCGCGCCCGGTTCAGTCGGTGGCCTCTGTCAGGTGATCATCGCATCAGGACAGATCAGTTTTTCTGTTGGTCGGATGGCCCCTACCGCCGCCCAAACATCCGCTCCAACGCCGCCGCATCCAGCTTCAGCACCGTGGGCCTGCCATGGCTACACGTCGCGGCGCGGGGTGTGGCTTCCATCTGGCGCAGCAGCGCATCCATCTCGGCAGCATTCATCCGCCGCCCGGCGCGAATGCTGCCATGGCAGGCGAGTCTCGCAATCGCCGCATCCAGCTTACGCTCCAAGGCCGTGCTTTCCGCATCCACCGCCAATTCTTCCGCCATATCGCGGAGCAGCGGCGCGGGATCGGCGGCGCCGAGCAAGGCCGGCAGGCTCCGCACCAATACCGCGCCAGCGCCGAAGCCTTCAATTTCCAGCCCCAACCGGGCGAGTGCTTCTGCCGCGCCAAGCAAACGCGCCGCATCGGCGTTTGGCATATCCACCACCGCCGGCACCAACAAAGGCTGGGCGCGCACACCGCCATCAAGCAACTGCGCGCTGAGTGCCTCATGCGTCAGGCGTTCATGCGCGGCGTGTTGATCCACCAATACCAGCGAACCATCAGCGGCTTCGGCGATGATGAAGGTGTCCAAAATCTGCGCCACGGCGCGGCCCAAGGGGTGCGCGGCATCCACCGGCTCGGGTGCAGGCGGCGGCAGGCTGGGCGGGCGGAACCCCAAGGGCAAGCGCGGCTGCGGCAGCCCTGCCGGGCGCGGCATCGATTGGGGCAAAACGGGCAGGGCTTCGCTGAAGCCCGCCACCGGCGTGGCGCCGGCCAGGGAAGGCACCGCCACCACCGTCCCCGCACCAATCGCGAGTGATTTGCGGAGCGTGGAGATCAAGGCACCCCGCACAGCCTCCCCATCACGGAAGCGGAGTTCGGTCTTCATCGGATGCACATTCACATCCACGGACTCCGGCGGCACTTGCAGGAACAGCGCTGCCACGGGGTGGCGGCCCTGCGGGATCACATCACGGTAAGCCACGCGCAAAGCCACGCGCAGCAAAGGGTCGCGCACCGGGCGGCGGTTTACCACCAAATGCTGGCCAAGCGTGGTCGGGCGGTGATGGGAAGGCAGCGCCGCGAGCCCGCTGATATCGAGCGTTTCGGAAACCGCTTCCACCGGCACCGCAGCGGCAGCGAACGCCGCGCCCAGCACTTGCCTTATGCGCCCTTCCTGATCGGCGGCGGGCAGGGAAAGCACTTCCCGCCCATCGCTTTCCACACGAAACGCCACCTCCGGCCAGGCGAGCGCCAGGCGGCGCACCGCTTCCACCGCATGTTCGGCTTCCGTGCGCGGATGCTTTAGGAATTTCCGCCGCGCCGGGGTGGCGAAGAACAAATCCCGCACCTCAACCCGCGTGCCGGGGGCGCCAGAGGCGGGGGCGACATCGCTCTTCAGCCCGCCCTCCACATTGATCCGATGCGCCGCGCCGTCGCGCGGGCAAGACGTAATGGAAAGCCGCGCCACCGCGCCGATGGAAGGCAAGGCCTCACCCCGGAAGCCAAGTGTGGCGATGCGGAACAGCGTGGCTTCTTCCGGCAATTTGGACGTGGCGTGGCGTTCCACGGCGAGCGCCAGATCATCCGGCCCCATGCCGATGCCGTCATCTTCCACCAGAATACGGTCCATCCCCCCGCCTTCCAGCGTGACGGCGATGCGAAGCGCCCCGGCATCTAGCGCATTTTCGACGATTTCCTTGAGCGCGGCAGCCGGGCGTTCCACCACCTCACCAGCCGCGATGCGGTTCGCGGTGGTTTCCGACAGCAGGCGGATGGCCGGGCGCGGGGCCATGATGGGGGCAGCGGACATGCGCCCTTATAGCATGGCGCGCGATTCGCCGCGCCAAGCCCTTCCCGCAACGCACAACAGCGGCTAGTGATCGATGCGAAACGGCAAGGCATGAGGGCTGACCCCATGAAGAAAATCTATCCGGATGCCAAGGCGGCGCTTTCCGGCCTTTTGCGCGATGGCATGGTGATCCATTCCGGCGGCTTCGGGCTTTCGGGCATCCCCACCCTGTTGATCGAAGCCATCCGCGATTCCGGCGTGAAGGACCTCACCGTGGTGTCCAACAATGCCGGGGTGGATGATGCCGGTTTGGGCCTGCTGCTGAAGACCCGCCAGATCCGCAAAATGATCTCAAGCTATGTCGGCGAAAACGCCGAATTCGCCCGGCAATACCTGGCCGGTGAGCTTGAAATTGAATTCAACCCGCAAGGCACCTTGGCCGAGCGTATTCGCGCCGGCGGCGCTGGCATTCCCGCCTTTTTCACCAAAACCGGCGTTGGCACGGAAGTCGCCAAGGGCAAGGAAACCCGCGAATTTGATGGCGAGACCTTTGTGATGGAACGCGGCATTGTGGCCGACCTTGCCATCATCCACGCCTATAAGGCCGACCACGAAGGCAATCTGGTCTATCGAAAAACCGCGCGGAACTTCAACCCCATGATGGCAACGGCAGCGCGCGTCACGGTGGCCCAGGTGGAACATTTGGTCCGCCCCGGAGAGATTGACGCGGACCACATCCACACGCCGGGCATTTTCGTCAAACGCATGATCACCTGCCCGCCTGGATACGAAAAGCGCATTGAACAGCGCACTGTCCGCAAGCACGCGCCCGCCGCCGCGGCCGGCGCTGAGTCCCAGGGATAAGGAGAAAAACCATGGCCTGGAACCGCGATGAAATGGCCGCCCGTGCGGCGCGCGAATTGGAAGATGGTTTTTACGTGAACCTTGGCATCGGCATCCCGACACTGGTCGCCAATCACGTGCCCGCTGGCTTCAATGTGCAGCTGCAAAGCGAAAACGGCATGCTGGGCCTTGGCCCGTTCCCTTATGAAGGCGAAGAAGATGCCGATCTGATCAATGCCGGCAAGCAGACCATCACTCAGTTGCCGACCAGTTCCTTCTTCGATTCCGCGCAATCCTTCGGGATGATCCGCGGCGGGCATATTGACCTTTCCATCCTGGGCGCCTTGCAGGTGGCGGAAAATGGCGACCTGGCCAATTGGATGATCCCGGGCAAGATGGTGAAGGGCATGGGCGGCGCGATGGATTTGGTCGCGGGCGTCAAGCGCGTGATCGTGCTGATGGAACATACCGCCGGCGGCAAGCCCAAGCTGCTGAAGCAATGCGGCCTGCCGCTGACGGGCAGCCGCGTGGTGGATATGGTAATCAGCGATCTTGGCGTGTTTGAAATCGCCCGGCGCGGCCCGCCCGTAATGAAGCTGATCGAACTCGCCCCCGGCGTGACCGAGGCCGAAATGCGCGAAAAGACCGAAGCGGATTACACGGTGGCGCTCTCAAAATAGCGCTCTCGCCCCCGTTTTGCCGCCAAAATCATGCCCGCGCCGGGATCGCGCTTGACCCGGCCGGGGCATAGGATCATTTTGCGCCGCAATCTTAAACCCGGGCGCGCCGCGCGCCCTACAATTGAGGTCCGATGCCCAAAGAAGATATGATGGAGTTCAGCGGAGAGGTGATGGAGCTTCTGCCCAACGCCATGTTCCGCGTGAAACTGGATAATGAGCATTTGGTCCTGGCCCATACCAGCGGGAAGATGCGCAAGAACCGCATCCGCGTGCTCGCCGGTGATCGCGTCAATGTTGAAATGACGCCCTATGATCTGACCAAGGGCCGCATCACCTTCCGCTTCAAGTAACGCAGCGCACATGGATGCCGTGCGCTTGCCGCTGGTATTGGCGAGCGCCAGTCCCCGCCGCCTGGATTTGCTGGCGCGGCTTGGCATTACGCCCGCGCGCGTGATCTCGACCGATATTGATGAAACGCCCTTGAAGGCAGAACAGCCGCGCGCCTTGGCGGCCAGGCTTTCGCTTGCCAAGGCTGAAGCGGCCTTGCCCTTGGCCGAAGGTGCGATGATCCTGGCTGCCGATACGGTGGTGGGCGTTGGCCGGCGCATCCTGCCAAAGGGCGAGACCGAGGCCGAGGCTCGGCATTGCCTGGCGCTGCTTTCAGGCCGTCGGCATTGCGTGACCACGGGCGTGGTGCTGGCGCTCCCTGATGGGCGGCGCATCCAGCGCCTGGTCGAAACCAACGTCACCTTTCAGCGCCTGACTGAAGCGCAGATGGAAGACTACATCGCTTCCGGCGAATGGCAGGGCAAGGCCGGCGCCTATGCCATCCAAGGCCGAGCAGAGGCTTTCACCCGCTTTATCTCGGGCAGCCATTCCAATGTGGTCGGCCTGCCCTTGTTTGAAACCGCGCAAATGCTGCGAGGGATTGGGTGGCTGAAGCCCTGATCCTGGCTGAAGCCTCCCCTGGCGAAGTGCGCACCGCGCTGCTGCTGGGTGAGAGGCTGATGGAAGCCTGGGTGGAACGCCCCGCGCGGCCTGATGGGGTTGGCGATCTGCATCGCGGGCGCGTTGTGGCGATTTCGGCCGCCATGTCGGGCGCCTTCGTGGCACTTCCTGGCAATGAAACCGGCTTCCTGCCGGAAAGCGCCGCCAGCGCGCCGCGCCAGCCGATCAAACAGGCGGTGCAGGAAGGGCAGATTTTAGGACTGCGCGTCACGCGCGCCGCGCAGGCCGGCAAGGGGCCAAGGCTTTCCGCCGTGCTGACAGAAGCCGAAGCCACGCTGATTGCTGCCGCACCGCAAGGCGCGCCGCGGTTGGTGGCGCGCGGGCCATGTGCAGCGCAGCGCCTCGCCGCGCGCTATCCCTACGCTGCGATTCGTTTGGCTGGCGCAGGCTTGGTGGCACGGCTGCGCGCGGCGCTGGGAGATCGCGTGCAGGCGCAGCATGGCGCGGTGTTCGACGAGGAGATTGAAGGTGACTTCGATGCCTTATCCGAAAGCGCGGTGGCTTTGCCGGGCGGCGGGGTGCTGCACATCCAAACCACGCGCGCGCTGACGGCGCTTGATGTGGATAGCGGCGGCGCAGGCGATGGCTTGGCGCGCTTCAACGAAACGGCTTTGCCGGAAATTGCGCGGCAGATCAGGCTGCGCAATCTCTCGGGCGCGATTTTGCTTGATGTGGCAGGGCTTTCCGCCAAGCGTCGGCAGGCTTTGCTTGAACCGCTCCGCGCCGCGCTGGCACCTGATAGGCTGGCGCGGCTTGTCGGGCTGACCGGGCTTGGGTTGTTTGAGGTGGTGCGCGACCGCATCCACCCGCCCTTGGCCGAAATCCTGCACACGCCCTTGGCGGAAGGCTTGGCCGCCCTGCGCCAGGCCGCGCGTGATGCGGCGGCACGCCCTGCTGAACGCCTTATGCTGGAAGCGCGGCCAGAGGTGATCGCGGCCTTGCGCGACCTGCCTGGTGCGCTTGATGACTATACCGCGCTTACTGGGCATGGGCTGGAATTGCGGAGTGTGGCATCAGGCCCGCCACAAATACGAGAGGTGCCGCGTGATTGACGCCGAGAAAAAACCGCGCCGCCCGCGCTGCCCGATTTGTGGCCGCGCCCCAGCGCCAGAAAAGCGCCCTTTTTGTTCGGATCGCTGCCGGCAGGTGGATTTGGGCCGCTGGATGACCGAGGCCTATGCGATTCCAGCCGCTGTCACGCCGGAAGAGGAAGAGGATTAGCCCTTCCCCCTTGGCGAGGCTCGGCCTAGCCTTCTCTCAAAGGTTGAGGGGAAATCGCCATGGAAGAATTCGACTATGTGATTGTGGGCGCCGGTGCAGCCGGCTGTGTGCTGGCAAATCGGCTAAGCGCTTCGGGCAAACACAGCGTTGCCATCCTGGAAGCGGGCGGCAAGGACAATAATATATTCATCAAAATCCCAGCCGGCTTCAACAAGACCGTCTATAACCCGAAGCTGAATTGGGGTTATGAAACAGCCCCCGGCCCCTACATCAATAATCGCAAAATCCCTTTCCCACGCGGCAAGGTTTTGGGCGGTTCCGGTTCCATCAATGGCCATCTTTATGTGCGCGGCCAATCCGCCGACTACGATATGTGGGCGCAGCTTGGGTGCCGCGGTTGGTCCTGGGATGATGTGCTGCCCTATTTCAAGCGCGCGGAAACCCGCGGCAATGGTGGTGGCGATCCCTCCGTGCGCGGCAATAATGGCCCGCTTTCCATCGAAGATCAGCGCGACCCGCATGATTTATCCGAAGCCTATATGGCGGCGAATGAGGCGCTGGGGCTGAGGCGTACGCCGGATTACAATTCAGGCGATCAGGAAGGCACCTTCCTGTATCAGCAAATGATGCGCGGTGGCCGGCGCTGGAGCCCGGCGGATGCTTACCTCCGTCCTGCGCTGTCGCGGCCCAATCTGAAGCTGATCCAGCGCGCTTTGGCTGAGGCAATTGTCTTTGAAGGCAAGCGCGCGGTCGGCATTCGCTATGCCCAGGAAGGGGGCGCGCCCATCACCATTCGCGCGCGGCGCGATGTGATCCTTTCCGGTGGTTCGATCAATACACCGCAACTGCTGCAAATTTCCGGTGTTGGTGATCCGGAATGGCTTGCCGATATTGGTGTGGATGTTGTCCATGCGCTGCCAGGGGTCGGCAAGAATTTGCGCGACCATTACGCCACCCGGGTTTCCGCGCTGGTGAAAGGGGCGGGTTCGCTCAATGAACGTTCGCGTGGTGTGCGTTTGGCGATGGAAGTGCTGCGCTATGCCTTCACGCGCAAAGGGCTACTGACCGCGAGCCCCAGCCATGCCGGCGGCTATATGAAAACGCGCGAAGGGCTGGCCACCCCCGATATGCAGCTTTACTTCGCCCCTGCCAGCTATCCGACCGGGCGTTATGGCGTGACGGATTTGGATACGAAGGCGGGCATGACGCTTGGCTGTTCGCAACTCCGCCCCGAAAGCAAGGGTTGGCTGAAGGCGCTTTCGGCGGACCCGCGTGCAAAACCGGAAATCCAGCCGAATTACCTGCAAGCGCAAATGGACCGCGACGCCTTGGTGGCGGCGATGAAATACATGCGGCAATTGCTGCATACGCGCCCCTTGGCAGATTACGTGATTGCCGAGAATTTCCCAGGCGCTTCGGTGCAGACCGATGATGAATGGCTGGCCCATGCGCGCGCCACCGGTTCCACCACCTATCACCCGATTGGGTCCTGCAAGATGGGGATTGACCCCATGGCGGTGGTGGACCCTGCTTCCATGAAGGTAATCGGGCTTGAGGGGCTGCGTGTTGCGGACGCTTCCTGCATGCCGACAATGGTTTCCGGCAATACCTATGCCGCCACCAACATGATTGCCGAAAAAGCCGCTGATTTGATCGCGGCATAACATTCAGGGAGAAAGCACATGAGATTCCAGGATCAAGGCGTACTGATCACAGGCGCGGCCAGCGGCATTGGCCGACAATTGGCCATTGCCTTCGCAGAAGAAGGCGCGCGGCTGGCAATCGCGGATATTGATAAGGCTGCGGTGGAAGCAACGGCTGCTGATATCCGCAAGCGCGACGGCGAAGCCCATGCCTTTGTGCTGGACGTGGTGAATCCCGATGCAGTGCGCGATTTCATTACGGGCGCAGAAGCGGTGCTTGGCCGGCTGGATGTGCTGGCAAATTGTGCCGGTGTCAGGGAAATCAGCCCGCTGCTCGATCTTTCATTCGAGGATTGGCAGCGCACGATGAGCATTAATGTGACCGGCAGCTTCCTGCCTTCACAGGCCTTTGCGCGGCGGTTGATTGCGCTGGGCAAACCTGGGCGGATTGTGAATATCGCTTCCACGCTCGGCTTAGTCGCAACACCGGAACGGGTGGCTTATGTGACGTCCAAACACGCGGTGGTGGGGCTGACCAAGGCGCTGGCGATGGAATTGGCGCCGCGTGGCATTCGTGTGAATGCGGTGGCACCTGGCGTGATCCGCACGCCGATGACGGAACGCTATTTCCAGGATGCGGATGTGGCGCGGAAGATTCAGGAACTCCACGCCATGGGGCGTTCCGGTGAAACCCATGAAGTGGCGAAGGCCATGATGTTCTTGGCAAGCGAGGAATCTTCCTTCACCACCGGCGCGGTGCTGACCGTGGATGGCGGCTGGACCTTGGGCAAGAAAATGACGTGAGGGCGGTAGAACGGCGCTTATCTTACCAATAAGCGCCGCACTACCCAGCCACCCACACCGCAAAGCGACACGATCAATGCCATGGGCAGCGCCGTATCATTTTGCAGCGCGCCCAGTGCCACACCGGCCAGCGCTCCTGCGCCGAATTGTAGCGTGCCCATGAGTGCCGAGGCATTGCCCGCAATCGCACCATGCGGCGCCATGGCGCGCGCGGCGGTGAGTGGCATGACTGCGCCGATCATGGAAACATAAACGAAAAGTGTGGCGACAATCGCGGCAAAGCCTCCAAATCCCGTCATGGTGACAGCAAGCAGCGCCAGCCCTGACAAAGCACTGATACTAACTGCAATGTTGAGCATCCGCGCCGGCGCCACCCGATCCACCAGCCGCGCGGTGATTTGCCCCGCCAGCATAATCCCAACGGCATTGGCGCCGAAATAGAAGCCGTAATCCTCGGCCCGCACGCCGTGCAATTCCATGAAAACGAAGGGCGACCCAGTGATATAGGCGAACATCCCCCCGATCACGAGGCCACCTGCCAGCGCATGGCCCATGAAATAACCATCGCCGAGCAGGCGCTGCCAAACGCCAAGAACCTGGCGCAGGCCATCGCGTCGGCGGCGTTCGGGTGGCAGGGTCTCGGGCAGAAAAAGCGCAATCACCAACAGCAAAATCACGCCGTAAGCCGCAAGACACAGAAATATCCCGCGCCAGCCAATCACGCCGAGCAAAGCGCCGCCGATGATGGGCGCTATAATGGGCGCCACACCCATCACGAGCATTAGCTTCGCCATCAGCCGGATTGCGCCGCGTTCATCCGCGACGTCTCGCACCACAGCGCGGGAGATCACCATGCCCGTGCAACCGCCAAGCGCTTGCATCAACCGCGCGGCGATCAGGCTTTCGATATTGGGCGCCAGCGCGCAAATCAGCGAAGCCACCGTATAAACGCCAAGCCCAATGAACAGCGGCAGGCGCCGCCCGTAGCGATCCGCGAGTGGCCCGTAAAAGATCTGCCCGAGCGCCATGCCCAGAAAAAAAACCGCAAGGCTTGCCTGCGCCGCCCCCGCCGTGGCGCCGAGCGCCTGGCCTAGCATCGGCAGTGCGGGCAGATACATATCAATCGAAAACGGCCCAATGGCCGCCATGCCGCCCAGGATGAAGGGCAGGCGCTTTTGCTGAATGCTCACCCCTTCAGGCTTCTGGCGCGGCGGAGAGCGCTTCCGCAGCAAGCCTGAGCGCTGCTTCCACCGCAACACGCCCCTCGGGCGAAAGTGGCGCTTGCGGCAATATAGGATCACCAACGGCAAAACCCTGGATTTGCAAGGCACCCTTGATGCAGGCGGCGAGTGAATGCGCCGCGAATAACTCATTCACGCGCCACAGCGCGCGTTGCAGCGCCATGGCGGCATCCCATTTGCCGGCGCGGCATAGCTCGTACAGCCGCACACTCTCACGCGGAATGGCGCAAGCCGGCCCCGCCATCCAGCCCTTGCCGCCAATCATCATCACCGCCGCCGGAATATGGGCGGAGGCCGCAAAAACGCCGATGCGCCCTTCGGTACGGTTCAGGATCGACAGCAGGCGCCCGGTATTGGTGGAAGCATCCTTGATCAGGCAAATGCGCGGATGATGCGAAAGCTTTTCAATCGCGGGCAGCGAAAGATCCGAACGCTGAAAATTCGGATTGGTGTAAAGCACCGTCGGCAATTGGGTGGCATCCGCGATGGCGGTGAAATAAGAAACCACCGCCGCATCATTCAGGGGAAAATAGGCTTCCAGAATGGCGAGGATACCATCCGCGCCAATCGCCGCGTAATCGCGCGCCTGGCGTTCGGCATCCACAATTGTGGTTGCAGCAACACCCGCCACCACCGGCACACGGCCCGCAGTTTGCGAGACGACAATTTCCACAATCCGCCGACGTTGCGCCGCATCCAGATAAGCAAACTCACCCGTGCTGCCCAAGGGCGTCAGCCCATGCACGCCGGATGCGATCAAATGATCCACCAGGCGGCGCAGTTCTGCTTCCAGCACGGACCCATCTGGCGCGATGGGGGAGACCAGGTAAGGGAAAACCCCGCGAAATTCTTGCATGATCGGCTGTTCCCTACTGCGCCCGAGTTTGCGCGCGCAGCACATGTTTTTGGATTTTCCCAGTCGAGGTCTTCGGCAATTCCGCGAAAACGATATGGCGTGGCAGCTTGAAGGCCGCCAAATGCTGGCGCGCGAAATTGATGAGTTCCTCAGGCGTTGCCGCCATGCCGGGCTTCAATTCCACAAAGGCGCAGGGTGTTTCGCCCCATTTCTCATCGGGCTTCGCCACCACCGCCACCACGGCAACCGATGGGTGCTTATAGAGCGCATCTTCCACTTCGATACTGCTGATATTCTCCCCGCCCGAGATGATAATGTCCTTGGACCGATCCTTGAGCTGTATATACCCATCCGGATATTTCACCGCGAGGTCACCGGTATGAAACCACCCACCTGCAAAGGCAGATTGCGTGGCCGCGGCGTCCTTCAAATAGCCCTTCATGACCACATTGCCGCGCATCATCACCTCGCCCATCGTCGCGCCATCAGCGGGCACGGGGCGCATGGTTTCAGGGTCCATTACATCAAGACCTTCAAGCGCCAGATAGCGCACGCCTTGGCGCGCCATCAGCGCGGCCTGTTCCGGCGCGGTTTTCTCATCCCATTCGTTATGCCATTCATTCACCACCGCCGGGCCGTAAACCTCGGTCAGGCCATAGACATGGCAAACAGCGAAGCCCGCTTCCTTCATGGCGGCGAGTACGGCTTCGGGCGGCGGTGCACCGGCAACCACGAATTGCACCCGCCAAATCAGTGAGCGTTTTTCGGCTTCCGGGGTCGCGAGCAAAGTCGCCATCACAATCGGCGCACCGCACATATGGCTGACCCCATGTTCCGTCATCAGCCGCCACATATCGGGGCCGCGCACGGCGCGCAGACACACATGCAGGCCGGCCTGCGCCGTGACCGTCCAGGGAAAACACCAGCCATTGCAATGAAACATCGGCAGCGTCCATAAATAAGATGGATGCTTGCCCATGCCGGCGGAAAGCACATTGCCGGTCGCCAAAAGACAGGCGCCGCGATGGTGATAGACAACGCCTTTCGGCTTGCCCGTGGTGCCGGATGTATAATTCAGCGTAATCGCATCCCATTCATCGCTCGGCATCGCCCAAGCAAAACCAGCGCTGCCTTCCGCGATGAAGCTTTCATATTCCTGCCCGCCCAGGCTTTCGCCATGCACAGCTTCCGGCGCCAGCGCATCATGCACTTCAATGATGATCGGCTTCGCCGTGCATTCGGCCAAGGCTGCACGCAGCACTGGCATGAATTCACGGTCCACAATCACTGCCTTGGCCTCACCATGATCAAGGATATAGGCGACGGTTGGCGCATCCAGGCGCGTATTGATGGCGTTCAAGACAGCACCGGCCATGGGCACGCCGTAATGGCATTCCAGCATTTCCGGGATATTCGGCAGAATGGCCGCGACCGTATCGCCGCGCCTAATGCCGCGCTTCGCAAGCGCATGGGCAAGCTGCACGGAACGATTGCGCAGGCTGGCGTAATCGCGCTGGATACTGCCATGCACCACCGCAGGATAATCCGGATAAACCTGCGCGGCACGTTCCAGAAACAACAGCGGCGTTAGCGGCTGATGATTGGCCGCATTGCGATCCAGCGCGGTTTCGTATTTGCCGGTAGCCATGAATTTCACCTGTCTTCCCAACGCGGATGGCGCTTTTCCAGGAAGGCGCCAATGCCTTCCGCCGCGTCGCGCGCCATCAGATTTTCCGTCATCACCGCAGCCGCTTCGCCATAGGCTTCTGCCAGAGGCAATTCGATTTGCCGATTAAAGCCGCGCTTGCCCATGCGCACCGTAATCGCTGAATGGGAAGCGATGCGCGCGGCCAAGCCCAGCGCTGTTTCCATCAGCGCATCACGCGGAGCCAGGCGGTTCACCAGGCCCAGGCGCTGAGCTTCATCTGCCGGCACCATCTCACCCAACAGCAGCATTTCCATCGCGGCCTTGCGCGGTACCGCGCGCGCCAAAGCCACTGCCGGCGTGGAACAGAACAACCCAATATCCACGCCCGGCGTACAAAAACGCGCATCTTCCGCCGCCACGGCCAGATCGCAGCTTGCAACCAATTGGCAGCCGGCGGCGGTCGCCACACCTTGCACCGCGGCAATCACCGGCTGAGGCAGACCCACAATCCCCTGCATCACCCGCGCGCAAGCCGCCATGGCATCGGCGTAAAAGCCACGCCCACCATCAGCATCGGCGCGATGCGCGGTGATTTCGCGCAAATCATGCCCTGCGCAAAACACCGTGCCAGCGCCGGCCAGCACCACCACGCGTGTAGTGCTATCCGCGGCGATTTCCGCCAGCATATCCTCCAGCGCCTGCAATAGCGCGCGAGAAAGGCTATTGCGCTGGGCGGGCCGGTTCAGCGTGATCACGCATATGCCACCCGCGCGATCCTCCCGCAGCAGGATGGGGGCGTTTTGTAGCTCTGTCTTGGACATGGCGGAATATTCCTGCCCCGGGCGGGGGATTACAAGGGCTCGGAAGCGGTATAGCCTGACCCCAGGATGAAACACCAAGAGGAAAACGCGAGCGCTGAAACCTCCGCAGCGCTGGAAGCCAGGCTCGCCGCGGTCAAGGCCAAGCGCGGCTATTTGCTGCCGCATCACGGGCTATTGGCGCTGGCTTTCCCCCGCCTGCTGGAAGGCTATGACGCTGCCTATACCGCCATGGCTTTGGATGATCGCGTATTGTCGCATCATGACCGTGAATTCGTCTGGCTTGCTGTGCTGGCCGCAACGGATGAGGCTTTGGCCACGCATCACATCGCCAAATTCCGCGCCGCCGGCGGGGATGATGCGCTGGTTGGTGCCGCTTTTGCCGCCACTGCTCTCGCCATTGGCGCCGAGGCGTTTGATTTCGCCGCGCATCGTTGGGGCGCGCAATTGGCGCCTTTTGATCCGCGCGCTGCCTATCTGGAAGCCGTGGCAGCCATCGCCCCCGCCGCGCCACGCCGGCTTGTGCATCTGGCGCAATGCGCCGTGCAGGTCTGCCGTGCGCGCTGGCGTGTGCTGGAATGGCAGATCGAAGCCGCCTATGCGGATCGCGTGCCGGAAGATGAAATCGCGGAAGCTATAACGCTCGCGATGTTCCCCGGTTCCATTCCGCGCTTTGTGGAAGCCTGTGGTGTTTGGCGCGGCATGATTGCGGCGGGGCGCGTTGCAGCCTCAGAACGCTACAAGGCCTGGGCGGCACTGACCGGCCAGGGCGGCTTTGACGAAGCGCAAGCAAAAACTTCCAAGGATAAATGAGGAAACCAATGACCTGGACAGCAAAATACATCATCCAGAACGGCAAGAAAATTGCCTTTGATGAAGCGCGTGTGCATCCGTTCTCAGTTGGGCATGCTTATGGCGGCACGGTGTTTGAAGGCATCCGCGCCTATATGAACCCAGCCACCAAGCAGCTTTCGGTCTTCCGGCTGGAAGAACATCTGGTGCGGCTGGATCAAGGCATGAAATTCATGCGCTTCGACAATCCGCCATCGCGCGATGAAATGCGCCAGGCCGTGCTGGATGCGGTGCGCGCCAACGAACCGGATGATGATGCCTATATCCGCATCCAGGTACATATCGAAAGCCTGGGTTCCATGGCTTCCACCGGCAGTGTTGGCTGGGCCTGCGGTGCCATGCCGCGCGAACGCAATGCCAAGCGCAGCAGTGGGCTTGCCGTGCATGTATCTTCCTGGACGCGCATTTCAGACACCACCATGCCGCCGCGCATCAAGGCGACGGCGAATTACCATGCCGGGCGCATCGCCATGCTGCAGGCCAAGGCGGATGGCTATGACAATGCGCTGCTGATGACCCGCGCCGGCAAGATCAGTGAAGGCACCGGCGCCTGCCTATTCATGGTGCGTGATGGCAAGTTGATCACGCCATCGCGTGAGAATGACATTCTGGAAAGCGTCACGCGTGATACCGTGATCCATCTGGCCGCCGAACATGGCCTGGTGGTGGAACAAGGCATCATTGATCGGACGGAACTTTACATCGCGGATGAGTTGTTCTTCTGCGGCACCGGTCAGGAATTGCTGCCAATCACCAGTGTGGATCGTCTCCCGGTTGGTGATGGCAAGCCTGGTGCCATCAGCATGCGCTTGCAGGCAGCGTATGAAAGCGTAGTGCGCGGCACCACCAATGCTCATGCGGAATGGCGCACGCCGGTGTGATGCCGGCATCACAGCCAAGCGGTCAGTGCCGCTTGGCTGATTGAATAGTCAACGCGTGGGTGTGGGCGGCGTGGTGCTGTAATCGTAGAAGCCGCGACCGGATTTCCGCCCATACCAGCCGGCTTCAACATATTTCGCGAGCAAGGGCGAAGGCCGATATTTCGAATCGCCCAAGCCTTCATGCAGCACCTTCATCACGGAATAGAGCGTATCGAGGCCTACAAAATCCGCGAGTTCCAAAGGCCCCATCGGGTGGTTGGCGCCAAGCTTCATGCCGGCATCAATCGCCGCCACATCGCCCACACCTTCCATCAGCGCCTGAATCGCCTCATTGATCATGGGACACAGGATGCGGTTGACGACAAAGCCAGGCCAATCCTGCGCCATGACCGGCGCCTTGCCCATGCGCTTCGCCAGCGCTTCCACCGCCTGATAGGTGGCGTCTTCCGTGGCCAAGCCACGAATGATCTCAACCAGCTTCATCATCGGCACAGGGTTGAAGAAATGCATGCCGATGAAGCGGCTAGGCCGATCTGTCGCCGCCGCCAGCCGCGTGATGGGAATAGATGATGTGTTGGACGCCAAAAAAGCATCCGGCTTCAGCACCGGGCAAAGGGCTGCGAAGATCTTTTTCTTGATCTCCTCATTCTCTGTTGCGGCTTCGATCACCATGTCGCAATCGGCGAAGGCGCTGTTATCGGTCGCCGTCACAATGCGCGCCAAGGCGGCATCGCGATCAGCGCTGCTGACACTGCCCTTGCTCACCTGCCGGTCCATGTTCTTCGCCATGGTCGCCAGCGCGCGGTCCAGCGCCTGCTGCTGCACATCCATCAGCACCACCGGAATGCCGGACAGCGCCGCCACATGGGCAATGCCATTGCCCATCAGCCCCGCGCCAATCACGCCGAGTTTATTGATTGCCGCCATGATGGATGCTCCTGTTACCATGCGTAATGGGGGCGCTGATCAAGCGGGCACCCCCATCAGGCAAATCACTTCTTGTCGAGTTCGGCTTCCAATTCCGGCATGGCCTTGAACAGATCGGCCACCAGCCCGTAATCGGCCACTTGGAAAATCGGCGCTTCTTCATCCTTGTTGATGGCGACGATCACCTTGCTGTCCTTCATGCCGGCCAAATGCTGAATGGCACCAGAAATGCCAACCGCGACATAAAGTTCCGGCGCCACAATCTTGCCGGTCTGGCCAACTTGGTGATCATTCGGCGCATAGCCCGCATCCACCGCCGCGCGGGAAGCACCAATGGCGGCACCAAGCTTATCGGCCACGCGTTCGACAATGACGAAGTTTTCCGCCGAGCCCATCGCACGCCCGCCCGAGACCACAATCCGCGCCGCCGTCAGTTCGGGGCGTTCGCTTTTCACAATCTCAGCGCCCAGGAAGCGCGAAAGCCCAGGATCGCCCGCCGTCGCCGCCGCTTCAATCGGCGCCGCGCCACCTTCGGCAGGGACGGGGTCGAAGGACGCCGCGCGCACCGTGATCACCTTCTTGGCATCGGCGGATTTCACCGTGGCGAGTGCATTACCGGCATAGATCGGGCGCACGAAGGTATCGGCATCCACTACGTCGGAAATATCAGAGAGGATCTGCACATCAAGCAAAGCGGCAGCGCGCGGCATCACATTCTTGCCACCGGCGGAAGCCGGCGCCAGCAAATGCGAATAGCCGGGGGCGAGTGCCACCAGCAAAGCGGCCATGGGCTCGGCCAGGCCATTGGCGTAGATGTCAGCCTCGGCGGTCAGCACCTTGGCAACCGATGGCAACTTGGCGGCGGCGGCAGCAGCAGCGCCAGTGGCGCCGCCCGCGATCAGCACATGCACATCGCCAAGCTTGGCGGCAGCGGCCACCGTGCTGCGGGTTGGCTGCGTCAGCGCGCCGTCCTGATGATCGGCAAGAACAAGCACCGCCATGGTCAAATCACCTTCGCTTCATTGCGCAGTTTATCAACAAGCTCCTGCACGGAACCCACCTTCTTGCCGGCCTGGCGCTTGGGCGGTTCTTCCACCTTCAGCACCGTCAGGCGCGGCGCGGGATCAACGCCAAGGTCGGCGGGCTTCACGGTATCAATCGGCTTCTTGCGCGCCTTCATGATATTGGGCAGCGACGCATAGCGCGGTTCATTCAGCCGCAGATCGGTGGTGATGATCGCCGGCAGTTTCAGCGCCAGCTTTTCCAGGCCACCATCCACTTCGCGCGTGATGTTCAGCGTGCCATCGGCAATTTCAACCTTGGACGCGAAGGTGCCTTGCGGCCAGCCCATTAGCGCGGCCAGCATCTGGCCTGTCGCGTTCATATCATCATCAATCGCCTGCTTGCCCAGGATCACCAGATCCGGCGCTTCCTTGGCGATGATTGCCTTCAGAATCTTGGCAACCGCGAGCGGTTCCAGCACGCCATCATGTTCCACCAGGATGCCGCGATCAGCACCCATGGCCAGCGCCGTGCGGATTTGTTCCTGCGCCACAGCGGGGCCTGCGGATACCGCGATGATTTCGGTGGCGATCCCCTTTTCCTTCAACCGCACGGCTTCTCCCAC
>CAIYMY010000168.1 GCA_903927465.1 uncultured Rhodospirillales bacterium
CAAATGCACCACAAGCTGCGCCAGCGCCAATTCGCCTTCGGGTGATCCCATACGCTCAAATGTTTCCCAGGCGGCGATGGCAAGCGGCAGCGCGCGCGGGTCGGCCATGCCGATATCCTCGGCCGCGAAGCGCGTGAGGCGCCCGCAATCCAACGGCATCCTTGAACGCTTACACCGCACGCTGCTCGACGAGCATTTCCGGGTCGAGGGGCGGCGCACCTGGTTTGAGACCATTGAGGAAATGCAGGCGGTGCTCGATGAATACCTCGAGGGCTACAACACCAAGCGGCCTCATCAGGGGCGCGGCATGAATGGTCGCACGCCCATCCGCGCATTCACGGAGGGCATGCCAAAAACCAGCAACACGAAGGTGACCAGCCAGACAAAGACTGCCAAACTCAAAGCCGCCTGAGGCCTGCTTCAAATGCGCTCACTGTCAGGGAAATATCATAGGTGTACAACCATCAGCCATCAAAGCAGAGGAATCTCCGTATAGATGGATACATTCGGGGGGGTACGTCACTCTCAATATCCCGTCAAAGAAAATACATTAAAATTCCATTTTATTGTAATATTTTTCATCTAATGTGTGAATGAGATTTCGGAAGTGACCGCCCTTTCATAATTCGTGGCAGGTTTTGGCTTTTTTTGAGGTATATCGTGAAACAAACTCAGCTATTCCCTTCTGAGAAGACTCAACTTCCTCACGACGTAACGCTATTCTTTCGCCGCTGGCTTTCTAATCCTCTGCAGATGGGCTCCATAGTTCCGTCTTCTGCAAAGCTGGGGGAACTTATCGCCAAGCAGATAGACAAAAATTCAAATTCGCTTGTCCTGGAATTGGGGGCCGGTACGGGTGCAATCACGCGCAGCCTGATCAAATCCGGCATCGCACCGGGGCGCATTGCCATGGTGGAAATTGTGCCGGAAATGGCCGATCATTTGCAGACAAAATTTCCGGGCACAAAAGTACTACAAGCAGATGCCTTTAACTTACCGAAATCGCTATTGCAGAAGACCGGCCTGGAGGTTGGGACCGTAATTTGCGGTATCCCGCTTGTTCTGCTTGGCGAAGAAAAGCAGCGCCAGTTCATCCAACAGGTTGAAGCGGTAGCCCCCGGTCGTGGCTTCCTGCTTTACACCTATTGTATTACCTCCCCTTTGCCATACCACACCCTGAACCTTGAGGCACAAAGGCTTGCCTGGACGCCCAAGAATTTTCCCCCAGCTAGTGTCTGGCATTATCGACCAAAAACATAGGAAGTCATGGTACAACAACCCGTAGAGGTTGCATGAATGGCACAATATGGATCGGCAGAGACCCGGCGGCGTCACCATCTGCCTGAACAGGTAGATCCGCGCCAAAAACTTGGATATCATGGCCTCGCCGCAGTGAGATACTGGAAAGGTACGGGAGCCTGCCGAGACTGAGTGCTGCGGCGTGTTTCATGGCATCAAGAAAGTGATCTTGATGAAGTGACAGAACGTGAAACTGTGTCTCACGTGGATCAGCTTCTGGTGCAATCTGGAAACGCCCAGCGTAGTACCGACCTTTGGTTACAACCAATCCAGACGTTTCGACCTCAACAGCGTCAATTTTTACCTTAAAGGATTGGAATGAATGCCGCGTCAAATCACATAACGTCTGCATCACATAAGCCCCCTTTCCGAATACTCGCTTCAGTCCCGGTGGTAGTCGATGGACCACAACTGAATCGAGTCCTACGCCCACCATTTGGATGAAAAGACGGTCTGTAAGGTCGCCTCGCTTCAAGATGCCGGGATAGACGCTCGCGCTCCGGCCCATGAGAAGCGTGCGTGCGGCTTCCCGCGGATTAAGCGGTACCGACATTTCCAAAGCAAAGACATTTGCAGTACCAAGTGGAAGAATTCCAAGCAGCGCTTGGGTTCCTGCAAGACCAGCCGCCACTTCCGCTATCGTACCATCCCCTCCAGCCGCAACGACAATGCGCCCCTGATCAGCTGCCATGCGCGCAAATTTTTCCGCATCGCCGCGTGCGCTGGTTTCCAGCAGCTGAAACTGAATGCCAAGACCGTAGAGAACATCAAGTGCTGAATACAGTTTAGCACGACGCCGGGCGCCCGCGGCTGGATTGAAAATAATGACTAGGTTCTGTGCCATGACCCATGATTCAATCAAATGAAGATTTCTATTATGTGATAGTCCTAAGAATATTTTGTTAAGCATTACGCCAAAAGGAAATTGTCATCCAAGTTTCACGCATGAAGTCGCGTAACTTATCTAGCCGGTCCTAGAAAGAAACGCGGTCCTTCGTCGTCGATTCGCTCCGACGCCGACAATCGCATCAGGAGGGTAGATCATGAGCCTCGCTTCAGCGCCTCAAGTCTATCGATCAATTTTCCTCTCCGATATTCATCTCGGATTACGGAGCTGCCGCAGCGATTCATTGGTGGATTTTTTGCGCAGTGTTCAGTGCGAAAAACTCTATCTGGTTGGCGACATCATTGATGGCTGGCGCCTTCGACGATCCTGGTATTGGGACGCATATCATGATGAGGTCATTCGCCTGATCTTGAGGATGGCTCGCCACGGAACGGAAGTGATCTACGTTCCTGGGAATCACGATGAAATCTTTCGTGATTGGCTGGGTCTCGAAGTCGCCGGCGTCAAATTGTTGCGGGAAGCTGAACATATCGCAGCAGACGGGCGCCGCTTTCTTGTCATTCACGGCGATGAATTCGATGGTGTCATTCGTTATGCCAAATTCCTAGCTCATATGGGGGATTGGGCCTATGACGCTGCCCTTACGACCAATCGTTGGTTCAATTTTCTGCGTCGCCGGCTTGGCTATCCCTATTGGTCGCTTTCCCAATGGCTGAAGCGCCAGGTGAAGGAAGCGGTCAAGGCAATTGATCGTTTCGAAACAGCCCTTGCCCATGAAGCGAAATCGCGCGGTATGGATGGCGTCATTTGTGGTCACATTCACCATGCCGAAATGCGGATGGTTCATGGCATTCTTTACATGAATGACGGGGATTGGGTGGAAAGCTGTACCGCCCTGGTTGAGCATCAGGATGGCCGCTTTGAGCTGCTCGATTGGTCGCACCGCCAGGCCGTATCAATGGACAAAACAACATCCACGCCTGCTCCCGATCTGGTAGCCGAGTTATTGCGCGGTGCAAGGTAAAGCGATGCGTATCCTGATTGTCTCAGATGCTTGGTTTCCCCAGGTCAATGGCGTTGTGCGTACGCTTTCGGTTGTCGTTGAAAAGTTACGGGCTGGTGGCGATACCGTTGAGGTTATCGGCCCTGATCGCTTTCGCAGTATGCCCACCCCCGGCTACGCTGAAATCCGGCTCGCGATCGCTCCCAAGCGCCGCCTGGCGCAGATTGTCACCGATTTCGAGCCAGAGATCATCCATATTGCGACTGAAGGACCGCTTGGTTGGGCTATGCGCGCCCTTTGCCGACGCAACGCTTGGCCCTTCACAACTGCCTTTCACACGCGCTTTCCTGAATATCTTGAAGCCAGAACACGCATTCCCGCCGATTGGTCCTGGCGCGTGATGCGACGCTTCCATGAGGCAGGCGCAGGTACCTTTGCAGCGACCGCGTCCTTAAGGCAGGAACTGACCCGGCGGGGCTTCACCAAGGTGCGTGCTTGGACACGCGGCGTTGATCTTGAAAGATTTCGCCCGGGCGAGGGTGACGCATGGCAGGGGCTGCCACGGCCCATTTTTCTTTATGCGGGGCGCGTCTCGATCGAAAAGAATATCGAGGCTTTTCTGGCGCTGGATTTGCCGGGTAGCAAGGTTGTGGTCGGTGATGGGCCCGCCTTGCCGGCGCTGAAGCAGCGATTTCCGCAGGTTACCTTCACGGGCTATCGCGATAATGGTTTGCTTGCCCGGTCCTATTCAGGGGCGGATGTCTTTGTGTTTCCGTCGCGAACAGACACTTTCGGGTTGGTTTTGCTCGAAGCGCTGGCTGCGGGCACGCCCGTTGCCGCCTTCCCGGTCACAGGGCCGATTGACGTCATCACCGATCCTCGTGTTGGCGCTTTGAACGAAGACCTCCGCGCTGCTTGCCTCAAGGCGCTTGAATGTGATCGCGCGGCGTGCCGTCTTCATGCAGAAGCCTGGTCCTGGGACGCTTGTGTTGCGCAATTCAGGGCGGCGCTGGTGCCTATTCGATAAAAGCCCCTTCCCTGTCATCATTCTTTCATTGATCCGTCACGCATCCATCATTCAATTCAGTCACATGTTGCAAAGCTTTTGAGAGAGGTCTCCCATGCTTGGCCGTCGAACTGCCCTAATGCTGCCGGGTCTAGCAATCTTACCGCTGCATGCCCGGGCGCAAGCTGATTGGCGCCAACAGCTCCGCGAAGTGCGCTTCGGCATGATCTCGGTTGAGAATGAGCGCGACGCCGTGGCGCGCCTGCAAGGTCTTCAGGCCTATATGGCGCGTGAATTGCGCTCCCCTTTCCGTGTATTCCGCGGGTCTGACTATGCAGCGGTGGTGGAGGCGCTGCGCGCTGGTCATTCCGAATTGGCCTATCTCGGCCCGGCTTCCTACGGGCTTGCGCGGCGTGTCATGGGGGAACGTATCACCCCCATATTCCGCTATATTGATAATGAAGGTATGGAAGGCTACCACAGCGTCATGATTGTGCGGACGGATAGCCCGATCCGGACTCTTGAGGATATGCGCGGCAAGACGCTCGGGTTCAGCGACCCCAATAGTACATCCGGCTTCCAGGTACCTGGCTGGTTTCTGCGTCGCCAGGGAATGGACCCGGCAAGCTACTTCTCCCGCACAGGCTTTACTGGAAGTCATGAGCAAGGCGTCATGACTGTAATCAATGGTACATTTGATGCTGCTGTGCTTTCCTATTCAAATGAACGCCGCAATACATTCCAGCGCATGGCAGAAAAAGGCATGATCCCGGAAGGCGCTGTTCGTGTCATCTGGAAATCCCCGCTTATTCCGAATGCGCCCATTGTGATGCGCACGGATTTGCCGGAAAGCTTCCGGCAGGAGGCGATTGCCGCTTTTGCCGCCATGCCGCAGCGCGATCCACAAGCCTTTCGCGACATGACATCTGATGCCCGTGGCCTGGCGCCCGCCAAGCACGAGGATTACCTGGATATCGTCGCCATCCTTGAGGATAATGCCGCGCGTCGGCGGGAACGGCGGTCCTGACCGATTCTCCCGCTGTTCTTGCGGCAGAAGCGCGGTGGCGTGAGGCGCAAGGGCCTCGACAGCGCACGTGGTTCCTGACTGCATCGTTGCTTGCCATCGCGATTGCGGCCTCCGCCTGGATTGGGGAGGTCAGTATCGCGAGGCTGGTGCGCGGCCTCCCGCTTGCGGCTGATTACATTGCCGGCACCCTACCGCGGCTGCGCCTGGATCATTTCTTGGCGGATCTTGCCTATTGGATGTGGGGTTTTGCGGATTGGGCGCTGCTGCTCGCCGATACGCTGCTGATTGCCTATGTTGGGACAGTATTAGGTGGATTGGTGGCGCTTCTGCTTTCTTTTCCGGCTGCCACGACGCTTGCTCCGCCATGGATCGTCACGATCATACGCCGCGCTTTGGAATTGATGCGGACAGTGCCAACACTCGTCCTCGCGCTCATCTTTGTTTATGCCTTTGGGCTTGGCGCCTTCGCCGGCATGCTTGCCATAGCAGTCCATACGGCGGGCTCGCTTGGCAAGCTGTTTGCCGAAGAACATGAAAACGCGTCTCTGACCCAGATGGAGGCTGTGCGCGCCGCCGGCGGCACTTGGGCTGCCCAGATGCGCTTTGGTATTTTTCCGCAGTCCCTGCCAGGTGTCTTGAGCTATGGCCTGCTGCGTTTTGAGATCAATGTACGCGAAGCGAGTGTCCTTGGCATCGTCGGCGCTGGCGGGATTGGTGAAGAACTTTATCTGGCAGTCCGCCAATTCGAATATCAGGATATTTCAGCGATCCTTGTCCTTATTCTTGTGACCGTCACGGCAATTGACCTTCTTTGCGGGCGCTTGCGCCGTAGTATTCTTGGGGCAGCGATATGACAAAGCTGCGCCTGACCACGCCGCTGCTTTTCACGCTTCTATTCCTGCTGTTGCTGGGCGGACTTTGGCGTATGGATGCATCGTCAGATCGCATCCTCAACGGCATCATGAAGCTCGGTTGGTTGGTAGCGTTGATGTGGCCGCCTTCGGCTGGTGGCGTATTGCCGGAATTGCTGGTCAGCCTGATGGAAAGCCTCGCCATGGCGTTTCTTGGAACGCTTTTGGCGGCGCTTGTAGCGCTTCCCCTGGCATTGCTTGGGGCTGGCAATATTGTCGGCAATATCTTCCTGCGCTTTTCCGTAAGGCGCATTTACGATG
Organism: uncultured Rhodospirillales bacterium; assembly: GCA_903927465.1. Lineage (GTDB taxonomy): Bacteria > Pseudomonadota > Alphaproteobacteria > Acetobacterales > Acetobacteraceae > Neoroseomonas. The sequence continues at coordinate 6,355 of CAIYMY010000168.1, forward strand.
GTCTGCGCGGGATAGATACGCTGATCTGGGCGCTTATCTTTGTCTCGGCGGTCGGCATGGGACCCTTTGCCGGCATTCTGGCACTTGCTGTCCCAGATATCGGCGTGCTGTCCAAGCTTTTCAGTGAGGCCTTGGAATCGGCGGATAAACGTCAGGTTGAGGCAGTGCGTGCGGCAGGTGCCAATCGGGTTTTAGCTGTCAGAATTGGATTGATCCCGCAGGTAGCACCCATCATGCTCTCGCAAATCCTCTATACCTTGGAATCGAATGCGCGGTCCTCAACGGTGCTTGGCATTGTTGGCGCCGGTGGCATTGGTTTGGCGTTATCAGACCGAATTCGTATCAATAATTGGGATGAAGTGGCCTTCATCGTTCTACTTATTCTGGTGATGGTGGCGGCCATTGATTTGGGTAGCCGCAAGCTCCGCATGAAGATCATTCGCGCAGCCTGACGATTGCTCTCGCTAGCGGCGCCAGGCGGATGTGAAGCGCGCGAATAGACCGCCCACCACGAGCTGCATGAGCTTTGCCGATAGGGAAATAGCCATGATGACACAGGCCATGGCGGCTGCAGCACTTGCTTGGCCTGCTTCATCCATATGAACAACTGCGACCGAAGCAGGCTTCGTATCCGGCCCATAGAGAAAAATCACCGCGCTGACAGTCGTCATGGCGCTGACGAAAAGAAACACCAGTATTTCGAATATGGCAGGCAGGCAGATCGGCAAGGTAACGCGGCCAAAGGTCTGCCAGATTGGCACATGCAGGCTGGCGCTCACGGCTTCGAATTCAGGATCGAGCTGCCTGATCGCCGTGACGGCCGTAAGATGCCCGACAGTATAAAAATGGATGATCGAATTCAGCACTAAGATAGCCAGCGTACCATAAATGATGCCGAACGGATTTGCCGGGTGGTTGAAGAAGATAATGAAGGCAAGGCCAAGCACCAGCCCTGGTACCGCCAGGGGAATCGTCGCCAGCAAGCGAAGCAGCACAGCCAGAAAACCCCTCTGGGGTCCGCGTTCAAGGCTATAGGCGATGATGAAGATAAGCGCTGCCCCCACGAAGGCCGTGATAAGACTCAGCTTGACCGAAAGCCAAACGGCCTGCCACCCCGCAGTATCGAAACGCGCGAAATCGTAATTGTCGAGCGTCAGGGAAAGATTATAGGGCCAGAACCGAATGAAGGATCCCCATACGGCCACAGCAACAATCACCATCAAGGCTAAGGCCACGGAAAGGCAGAACAGGAAGGCAGGTAGGTCGCGTCTAAGGCGTGGCTTTGGACGATAAGCCACCGCCCGCCCTGATAATGTGGCGGTTCTTTTGCCATGCGCCCAACGATCAAGAAGAAAGGCAAGAATGGCTGGCAGCAGAAGCACAAGACCAACCACCGCCCCCATATTCAAATCCTGGCGTCCCACGACTTGCTTATAGACATCCGTTGCAAGCACGTTGAATTGCCCGCCAATGACTTTCGGAATGCCGAAATCCGTTACAACCAGCGTGAACACCACAACACTTGCGGAAACCAAACCATATAGAGCGCCCGGCAAGGTCACGGTCAGGAAAATCCGGAATCGGGAAGCCTTCAGCGCCTCCGCCGCTTCATACAGGCGGCCATCAGCAGTGGATAAGGCGACAGACAGAAGGATGGCAGCCGCCGGGAAGCAGTAGAAAATCTGCGCGCCGATGATACCCCAGGGGCCATAGATGCTGCCCCCATCCATCATCCAACGCAGCATGCCCTGATTGCCGAAAAGGTAGATCAGCGACAAGGCCGGCAGCAATGATGGCGCCAAAATCGGCAAGAACATGATGGCGCGAAAAATCCATTTGCCCGGCATGCAACTTCGCGTCAGGCCATAGGCGTAAGCGAAAGCAAGTGGGATAACCACGCAGGTGGTGATGAAAGCTGTCCAGACCGAATTCCAGGCCGACCGCACCAGGCTTGGCGTGGTTACATAAATTGCAAAATTGCGTAGGCCCACAAAACTGCCGTGCTGGTCTTCAAAGGCGCGCAGCAGAAGGCTTGCCAAGGGCAGCGCCAGCGCAAGGCTTAGGAACAGAAAACCCAGCGCCTGGATGATGCGGAGCGATATCTCATCCGATGATGCCTTAGGGCGGATTACGCCGGACTGCGCCAAAAAGGGCTTACCCATGCGCAGGGAAAATCAAAAGCCGATCAGGCCGAAAGCGGGCGGATAGTCGCGCACCAGGAAGCGCGCCCAGTTCGGTAAAGGCGGCTGGTGTAATATCTGCTTCGAAGCGCAATCCATTCGCTTCCAGGCCCAGGCGGCAGACCGGGCCAAGAAACTCATAGCCAGCCACGACAGCTTCGAAACTTCCGTCGCCATGGTCTGTGATGGGGCGGAGTTCGACATCCTCCGGGCGGATGAAAACCTCCGCCTCCTCGCCATACAGAAGGGTACTTGCTGCCTTGGCGGGCATCACAAGGCCATGGGTGGTGATGTATCCAGTTGGTGTATGCACCTTGGCCATGAAATGCGCTGAACGCCCGACAAAGCCCGCGACAAAGGCAGAAGCGGGTGCGCAGTAGATTTCTTCTGGCGTCCCGATTTGTTCAATACGACCTTGAGACATCACCACAATACGATCGGATACACTCAGTGCCTCTTCCTGGTCATGGGTCACCATAATCGTCGTCACGCCAAGCCTTTGCTGCAAGGATCGAATTTCTTGCCGCAGGTGAAGCCGCACAATGGCATCCAGTGCTGAAAGCGGCTCATCCAGCAGCAGCAAGCCTGGTTCGGCCGCCAAGGCGCGGGCCAGCGCCACGCGTTGCTGCTGCCCACCAGAAAGCTGGGCCGGGTATTTTACTGTCTGATCTGCAAGGCCCACCAGCTGCAGCAATTCGGCTACACGCTGATGTCTTCTAGCCTTTGGCCAGGCAGCACCACGCAAACCGTAACCGATATTCTCGGCGACACTCAAATTCGGAAATAGCGCATAGGATTGGAAGACAATACCGAAATCACGCTCTGCCGGGGGAAGCGCCGTGATATCCCGCCCCGCCTGGATGATGCGCCCGACGGTAGGTGGATCAAGCCCCGCGATGGCGCGCAGCAGCGTCGTCTTGCCGCAGCCGGATGGGCCAAGAAATGAGACAAATTCGCCCGTAAGGACGTTCAGGCTTACGCGTTCAAGCGCTACGAAGCTGCCGAATTGCTTGCCGACATCTCTGATCTTCAGAAATGGATCACCGATGCCGGTTGTGTTTCCGGCATCGGTGCCCAAGCCATTATCAAGAGCAGCTACCATCACGCTTAGCGCGGCGCGGATTTGCCATCATAACGGCGCTGCCATTCGGCCAGCAGCCTTTCGCGCGCCGCTGCTATGTCCGCAAAATTCGCATTCACAAGGCGCTGAGCGAATTCAGCCGGATAGCCACGCACCGTCGGCTCAACACCCGGCAGAGCAAGCATGGCGTAGAAGCGGCCATAGAGTTCAGCAGCAGTGCGCGAGACCGTGAAATCAGCAAGACGCTTCGCCGCTTCCAGGTTGCGGGTGCCGCGCATGATCGCAGTGGCTTCCAGGTCAAAGCCCACGCCATCGGTCGGCACAATGATGTCAATCGGCGCGCCTTGATTCTTCAGCGTGACAGATCGCATATCGAAGGAAAGGCCCACACCGAATTCACCGCGCGCGGCATTGTTGCAAGGCGCGCTGCCGGAATGGGTGTATTGCTGCACATTCTCATGCAGCCGGTCCATGAAGGCCCAGGCGCCTTGCTCACCCATATTGGCAATCCAGCCCGAAATCGTCAGGAAGCCAGTGCCCGATGAATTCGGGTTCGGCATCACAATCTGGCCACGGAAGCGCGGGTCAAGCAGGTCCTGCCAGGTAGCAGGGCGCGGCAGGTTGCGCTGCTGAGCCACCACCGTATTGAAGCAGATGGCGGAAACAAACGCATCCATGCCGGTCCAGGTCATGGGGCTGCGGCTGCTCCGCATATTTGCACGCAGCGCTTCGCCGCCCTGTGGCGAATAGGGTTCCAGCATATCCTGCGCTTCCATTTGCAGCAGGGAGAAGACCGACAAGCCCCACACCAAATCGGCGCGCGGATTGGCTTTTTCGGCGATCAGACGGGCCGTGATGACGCCCGTGGAATCGCGCACCCAGGCGATTTCGATATCGCGCAGCGCAGCCTCAGCCGCCTGCTTGAAGGGCGCGAGCTGTTCATTTTCAAGCGCAGTATAGACAGTCAGGCGCGTGCGCTGCTGCGCCTCGGCCATGGGCGCCAAGCCAAGCAAGGCCAGGGCAAGAAGGATGAAACGCATGAATGAGCCTCCTGTTTAGATGAGTTCGGCTATCGCGCGATCAGCGACGGAATCATGACATATAAATGACAATTCCGTGTCAATTTGCTTCCAAAAGCCCGGGCTTTTCGCCGGCTTCCAGCCGCGCTTCGATATGCTCCACCAGCCAGGGCAGTTCGGCAATGCTGTCAATCACAAGATGGGCGCCCGCGCGCAGTAAGGGTTCACTCGCCGCGCGGCGGAGCTCCGAACGTTGATCGGGCGGAAGGCGCGCAAGCTCCTCGGCTGATAGCCCTGGGTTATTGCCAGTAAGCGCTGCCCCCACCGCCCAACATCCCGCAGCGCGTGCTTCGCCAATTCCAGGCGCCGTATCATCCAGCTTAATCACGCTGCTGGCGGGCCAGATGCCCATTTGCGCCAAAGCTGACCAGATTTGCAGCGGTGCCGGACGCCCCGCAGCCAAATCGCCGGCACAGATCGTCACTTCTGGCACAAAGCCTTGCGCGGCAGCGAGCGGCATCAGCCTTTCCATGATCGGGCGCGTATAGCCGGTGGTGGACCCAACCCGAATGCCGCGCGCCTTGCACCATTGAAGGGCATCGTGCGCGCCAGGTATCAGCGCTGAATGGGCTTCCACCGCGGCCACATTCATGGGTTCGAAAACCTCGAAAATCGCATCAATGGCGGCATCATCGAAATCGCGCCCATGATTTGCCCGCCAAGCGGCCGCAACGGCAGGGGCTGTGCCCACCATGCGGATATGGTCGCGTTTCGCCATGCCCATCGGGCCGCGCGCATCGGCGATAGAAATGGTGACACCAAAATGGGCGAAGGCCTTCACAAAGGCCCCCATGGGCGCGCTACTGCCATGGTCCAACACGGTGCCCGCCCAATCCAGGATCACAGCCTTGATCTTTTGTGTCATGGGTTTGCTTCCATATCAGCCAATACTTCCTCAGCAAGGCCAAATCCCGTACTGGCACCGGTGCCAGAGGTTACGGAAACCAGCCGCACGCCCGGCATGGGCGCTTCGAAGAATGCATCATCGGGGCCAGAGGGATAAAGCCCGGTCCATCTTTCAACGACTTTCGGCGTAGGCAGATCAAGCACAAGCTGCGCTTCGCGGATGATCAAAGCGTCCACATCCTCGGGCTGAAACGGGTCGGGCGTTGGGCCGTAATGATGGCTGTCACCCACAATAAGCGACCCATCGGCGCTTTGCACGACAATCAGGTGAACGCCATTATCGAGTTCATCCTTTTGTTCTCGCTGCAAGCGCTGGCGCAGACGCGGGAGGGAGGCGCAATCCGCATAGCCACGATAACGATGCAGCCCAAGGTCACTCATGATCGCCGCCGGCAGGCGCCACCCAGGATCCGCCAGGCGCAGCATATGCAGCTTGCAGAGCGTGACCTGCCGACGCGCAAAGATATCAGGAAACAGCGTTGAGATATCCGGCCCAGGGCACACCACAATGCGTGGTGCAGCAAAGCTTCCCTGCGTGGTGGTCACTTCACCTGATGAAATGCCATGCACGGCGGTCCGCCAGAAAAACCGCACATCAAGGCTTTGTTCCAGCCAGGCCGCGAGGCGTGGAATGGCCTCCCGGCTTTCGACCCGAAGTTCATGCTGGCTATGCAGCGCAGCGAGGAGATCGTGGCTGCGGAGTGGCGGGGGGATATCAGTGCCTTGCAGCAGGCGGCAGCCCTCACCCATCGGGCTTTTGAGGAATTCCTGCAAAACATTGACTGCTTCGGGACGCCTGACCGCCATCAGCAAGCCGCGGTGGTGAACGGGAATACTGGCAAGCGGGGCGATTTCCGCCCATACGTCCCGCGCACGGCGCGCACGGCGCCAGGTGTTATGTTCGGCCTGACCGGTGACGGTGACGAAACCGAAATTGCGAATGCTGGCGCCATTGGCCTGCGCGTCACGGTCGAGCACCGCCACCTTGAGGCCTCGCCGAGCCGCATGCAGGGCATGGGCCAAGCCAATGATACCGGCGCCAATGACCAGAAGGTCAAATTTTTGTTTCATGCATCAAATCCACAGGCGAGGAGCCGCCAAGGCACTAAGCCAGAAGTGAACCTTTTAAGCACAGTATTCGGTTCGATTCATCCCGCCATCTTAACCGCGTAAGGCAGGGACTCGCATCATTTATCCAAAAACAGCAAAATTGGCCCTAACCACCAAGTGACCAAATTTCTTAAAAACATTGCGGCTGAGGGATAACGCTTCCCTCAGCCAATCGGTCAAGAGCGGCGCAGAATTAGCGTGCGCGCAGCAATTCCGGCACATGCAACAGGATGAATTCGTTCGAATCTGCCTGGAAAAAGTGACGTCCGGCGCTGAACGGAAGATTATTGTCATTGCCGACGATGATATGATCCCCATCCACTGCCGCCACATTCTCGATCGTAAAGAAGGGGAAGGTAAAACGGTCACGCGGCGCATTGGTCGGGCGATCACCACTCATCCGCGCACGCGCGTTGGGGTCCCGAATGGCCATCAGATCAATATGGCCGATCTTGCGCACAAAGCCGTCCGCATCGGCCTGGGCCATATCTACAAGATAGACACGCTTGAAGCGCGCGGGCAGCGGGAAACAGGGCTGCTGCGGCGTGGGGCGAACACCCTGGGCGCAAGCAAGGCCCGGGTCCCCTTCGCCATTGTCGCGTTCAATCACCAAGGCGCGGGTGGCGTCAATGAAATTGAAGTCGCCAATGGCTGTCGCACCCGCTTCAAGCCGGTAGCGCAAGGTGCGGCCGGTCCATTCCATGCGTGGCACACTGAATTCCAGGATGCGCAGGAACTGTCCTTCAGATTGATCCGAATTGGCAGCAAAAAGCGGTTGTTCCAGCAGGGCCCAAAGGGTCTGACCATCCGGCGTCAACGCCATGCCCTCATAACCACCAGACCGCCGTACCCGATAGGGCACACCGGCGGCGGGGCTCGCAGGCACTTGCAGCGCGGGGTGATCGGGGGACATCAGAACCTGACTATCCATACGCGTTTCAATCACCCGCTGCACGATGCCATTCGCCGAGACATGGACAAGGAATGGCCCAAATTCATCGCCGATCATGAAAGACCCATCAGCAAGTGGCTGAATGCTCTCAAGATCAAAATCAGAACCGGTCAAATAGCGTTGCTCCGTGCCCTCATAGGCGATGCGGAACGGGATCCGGCGAAGAGTATCGCGCAGGAATGTTGTCTGCAGCAGTGTCACCTGCCCGGTCGCCCAATCAGGCTTCACCTTATGAAACATCAACAACGCATCAGGGCTGTTGCGGCGATTACCAAACCCGTTATCCGTGAGCACCCAGTAATGGCCCGGCTCATTGGCCACCGGCTTAATGCCCGAAAAGCCCTGGACTGGTTGTCCAATGAAAGGAAAGGCAATACCCGTCTGCCGATTGCCGTGCATCGCACCCGTATCGCCCATCACGGCGCCAGGAATATCAACCCGCGTATTACCAGGACCTGCAAATTTACCGGAAACCAGCGCATCCCGCGGTGCATCCGCGGGCGGCAGGACCATGGTGAAGGCAGGCAATATCGCGTGCCCAGACAAGGTCGCCTCGAAACGCTGGTCCGCAATTGCAGGCCCAGAAAGGCAGAGTACCGTGGTCAATAAAAGATGACGCAGTTTCATTACTGTCGAGCCCCTGTGCAAAGAGACCGTTTTGATACCACTGGACTATGACAGGCGGACGACCGAATGATTGCAGCGCGATGAAAGCAATGATGGAACCTACAGACCCGTGATGTTCCCAGCCTCTCGATGCGCACAATGCGCTTTTTTGTAGATGACGATATTTGCTCGCTTCGCGAATAGGGCTAGCTGACGCGGCTTCTTCAAAGTGTCATGATATCGCAATGCGACTGCCATCTTGGGCGCATATCCAACGCAGCGTCGTCAAACGGGGTGTTGCGGCGTGACCGGCATTAGTATCGATTGCATTTCTCGTAATTTCGGGTCTGTAAAGGCCCTCGATAATGTTTCCTTGTCTATTGCACTGGGAGAATTTGTGGCGCTTGTTGGCCCTTCTGGCTGCGGCAAAACCACCCTGATGCGGATTGTGGCAGGCATCGAAATAGCGGACTCAGGAAATATCACCATTGGTTCACGCAACGTGACCCGACTGCGTTCTGCGGAGCGTAATGTCGCGATGGTATTTCAGAATTATGCTCTATATCCTCACCTCACCGTGCGGGAAAACATTGCTGTTCCGCTAGCGATGCGTCGCCTTTCCACATGGCAACGCCTCCCTCTCATTGGTGGCATTATACCAGGCTCTTCAGGCAAGCGCGCCTCAATTGAAACGGATGTAATCCAGGCAGCGGAATCGCTTGGCCTCGGCACTCTCTTGGACAGGCGGCCTGGGCAGCTTTCAGGCGGCCAGCGTCAACGTGTTGCATTGGCACGTGCCATTGTTCGCCATCCCGCTGCTTTCCTTATGGATGAGCCGCTTTCCAATCTTGATGCGGCCCTTCGCGTTCAGACAAGGCGCGAAATTGTGGATATCCATCGTCGCGTGGGCGCTGCGACCCTATACGTTACACACGACCAATCTGAAGCCCTCACCATGGCCGATCGTGTTGCTGTGATGCAGGCTGGAAAAATTCTACAGGTAGCTTCACCGGAAGCCATCTATCATGATCCCCAAGACCTACGCGTCGCAACTTTCATCGGTAGCCCGCGTATCAATACTCTCTCGGCGCAAGCTGATAGCGCAGGGCGCGTTCATGTCTCTGATGCACCAACAGGCTTGCACGCCGAACCTGGCTCTCTAATCCTGGCAGTTCGACCGGAAGACTTGCGGCTTTCCCCTAATGGCATTCCCTGCGTTGTTGAGGGAATCGAATTTCTTGGTGAAAGTCTCCTTTTGCATGTACGCCAAAGCTCAAGTGGCGAGCCTCTGGTGATGCGGCTTCCGCCTGAACTATCGCGACCAGCACCAGGCACTGACATTTTCTTGGCCTTCGACCCAAAACGTGCCCTGCTTTTTCACACTGACGGAAGGCGCATGCCGTCACGCGGCCATATAGGCCATGCCCAGGAATTGGCACTTGTCTAGTGCTGTCGGCCTAGGTGCCATCAAGGTAACGCGCGGCGCCCCGATTGGTGAGGCGCTCGCGGGCCTTATGTTGACTGTCCCGGCAGGCCTCGCTTATTTGGTAATGTTGCTTCTGCCGACTATGGCAACCATCCTACTGGCTTTCACTGATTATGAATTAGGCTTGCCTGACTGGAACTGGATCGGCCTTGGTAATTTCACTGAGATGTTTGAGGATCGTGGCTTTGGGGTCGCCCTTCGCAATACAATAATTTACGTTGGTTTTGTAACGCCACTATCAATTTTGTTGGGGCTTGGTATCGCATTACTCATCGAAAGCGGCATCCGTGGGCGTGCTACCTTTCGAGCGATTTTCTTTTTGCCCGTTGTGTCACTGACAGTTGCGATGGCCGCGGCTTGGCAATACCTGCTGCATCCAACCATAGGTCCTTTGAATGGATTGTTGCGCGCCATTGGCGTCTCATCCCCGCCCTATTGGTTGTCTTCCTCGGATTGGGTGCTGCTTAGCTTGTCTGCCATAGGAATTTGGGAAAACATCGGCTACAACATGGTGCTCTTCCTCGCGGGCCTCACAGCAATTCCGCGCGAGCTTTATCATGCTGCTGAGGTTGATGGCACCAAGACTTGGTTGGATCGGTTTCGCTTGGTCACCTGGCCCTTGCTTGGACCAACAACACTTTTTGTTCTTACCATCACCATGATCCGAAGCATTCGGGTTTTCGATACGGTAGCAGTATTAACACAGGGTGGCCCAAATAAGGCGAGCGAGGTTTTGCTGCACACCATGTACAAGGAAGGGTTCACCTTCCTGCGCCTTGGCTACTCCGCTGCAATAACCTTGGTATTCCTGGTCATGGTACTTGGCTTGGTCTGGTTGCAAACAAAGGCACTGGATAAGCGAGTGCATTATGGATAAGCCTCGGGAAAGATCTTTTCTTGCAGATACGCCGCGCCTACTTGCTTTAGGCTTGGTTGGGTTGCTGTTGCTGATGCCCTACATCTGGATGCTGTCAGCCAGTCTCAAGCCATTGGATGAATTGTTTCGTGCAAGTCTTTCCCTATGGCCGGAGCGATTCCACGCCGTAGAAAATTACAGCCGCGTATTTTCACAGGTCCCCGTGTTCCATTATCTCTGGAACGGCATAGTAGTTTGTGCGGGCATTCTCTTCTTCCAACTTCTTTTTGCTGTGCCTGCCGGTTATGCATTAGCAAAGCTTCGCTTTCCCGGGCGCGATATTGCTTTTGGCTTAGTGATGCTGGGCCTACTGGTTCCACCACACGTCCCTGCCCTGCCGCTTTATGTCACCTTCAGCAAGCTTGGCCTCCTTAACACTTATGCTGCCCTCATTCTTCCCTTCACAATTTCTGTATTTGCAATTTTTCTATTTCGGCAGTTTTTCCGCGCCTTACCAGACGAACTTATACATGCAGCTCGCCTTGATGGTATCGGTGAATTTGAAATTGTCTGGCGCATCATTCTGCCCAATTCTTGGCCGGCCGCGACTGCTTTTGCTATTTTTTCCGTTGTTGCACATTGGAACGATCTATTCTGGCCACTGATTGTGATTGAAGGGCAAGCGCGCGCCACTCCGGCGCTTGGTGTTCTCTATTTCCGTTCAGATGAGGCAGGGGATGACTTCGCCGCACTCATGGCGGCTGCTGTAATCATGACATTACCACTCGTCTTGGCATTCCTTTTTGCCCAACGCCGCTTCGTTGAGGGCATTGCTACGACCGGTCTCAAGGGATGAGAATGACAATGAAATCCATGCTGCAGCCTTTCACGCGTAGGGCCTTCTCCAACCTTGCTCTTGGCGCCCTCGTCGCGCCCGCCGTCAAGGCCCAGTCTTTGACTGAGATCACGGTGCATTATTCGCAACCGCATGTCTTTCGTGAATCAAAGGAAGCTGTTGCAGCTGCCTTCATGCGACGTGAACCAGGTATTCGCATCAATTGGGTGACCACGCCCAATTATGATGAGGGCACGCAGCTGATCTTGCGCCAAGCTGTTGCTGGCACACAGGCTGATTTGACCTATCAGGGTTTGAACCGGCTGCGTGTTCTGGCCGAGCGTGGCATTTGCCAGGATTTGACGCCTTTCTTGCACCGAGAGGGCAGCGCGGCGGAACAGGGTTACAGTCCAACGATTCTTGGCCTGGGCCAAACCGGCGGCATGCAAGCGGGGCTTGCATATGCTGTTTCTACAATGATCACTTACTTGAACCTTGATGTGCTTCGCAGGATTGGCGTGGAACCCGAAGCAGTATCCACGAACTGGTACGGCATAATCGAACTAGCTGAACGTATCGCACGGCTGCCCAATGCGCCTGACCCTATCTATTATGATATTGGCGAATGGGCTTGGTCAGCACTGCTTTACGGCCATGGCGGCCAATACATGAGCGGCGATGAGCGCCGTTTTCTAATGGAGAGCCCCCAAGGCCTTGCTGCCATGCGCCTTTATCAGCGCATCCTTCGCGATGGGCGTATGCCAAACCTAACCACGCCTGCGGCGCAGCAAGCCTTTGGCGCCGGGCGCATCGCCATCCGCTTCGGATCTACCGCATTTCTTCGCAATGTCATCCAATCGGTGGGTCAGAATTTCCAGCTTGCCACTACTATCATGCCAGTGATTGATGCTGAACGCGGGCGGCTTCAGGTTGGGGGTTCGGCGGGTATGCTGCTGGCGCGTGACCCAGTGAAGCAAGAAGCCGCTTGGAAATTCCTGCGCTTTTCCACGAGCGCCGAGGGAACTGCACTGATGGTGCAGAATACCGGCTATGTCCCGTGCAATCAGCTTGCCGTGGATGATCCACGATGGCTTGCCGAATTCTACCGCGGAAACCCGCTTTTTGCGGCAGCCATGCGGCAACTCCCCATCACCGTCGCTTGGTATGCGTTCCCCGGCGCTAACGGTGTGCGCATCAGCCAGACAATTTCAGACAATCTGCAACGCCTTGTTGAGAGCCGCGCAACGCCGGAGCAGGTGGTGCAAGACATGCAGCGTGAAGTCACGCGCCTCCTACCCCGTAATACCTGAACCCTGCCAATTCGGAGAGAAGCCATGAAGCCTTTCACTCGCCGCACCCTAATGGGTGTCAGCGCCGCCGCCCTAGCCGCACCGCAAGTGCGGGCGCAGGCAAATGTTGAAATCGCAGTTCATTATGCGCAACCGCAGATCTTTAAGGAAAGCTATGACGCCATAGCCGCTGAATTTGCACGGCGCGAGCCCGGCGTTACAGTGCGCTTCATTACCACACCAAATTATGAGGAAGGCAACCAGCTTATCCTCCGCCAAGCCGCAACCAATCAATTGCCCGATCTTTCCTATCAAGGTTTCAACCGGCTTCGGGTCTTCGCCGAGCGTGGAATCGCGCAAGACCTTGCGCCACTTCTTTCCCGAGAAGGTGATCCGGCAGCGCATGGCTATACGCCTGGCATCCTGGCGCTAGGTCACTTTGGTGGCATGCAATCTGGCCTAGCCTATGCTGCGTCCAATGCGATTTCATATTACAATACAGATCTCCTGCGTCGCGTTGGTGCAAACCCGGACCCCGCGGCATTCCCGAAGACCTGGGATGAAGTGATTGCCCTTTCGGCGCGTATTCGCGCGCTTGGCGATGGCACTGAAGGAATGTGGTTCCAATGGCCCGGTGATGATTGGATGTTCTCCGCGCTTTTGTTCAGCCATGGCGCACGTATGCTGACGCCTGATGAAAGGGATGTCGGCTTCGCTGGGCCAGAGGGGCTCTCCAGCCTTCGTATCCTGCGGCGTATGGTCACCGAAGGTGGTATGCCACAACTCAATGGCACAACCGCGCTCCAGGCCTTTGCTGCGGGCAAGCTCGGCATGCGATTTGGGTCAACGGCCTTCCTGCGCAATATGATGACCAGTGTTGGCCGTAACTTTGAAATGCAAACGGCGCTTCTTCCGGTGATCGATCCGGTGAATGGCCGCCTGCCTACAGGCGGTGCAGCGGGCATGCTAACCGCGCGGGACCCCGCGAAGCGTGAAGCGGCTTGGAAATTCCTGCGCTTTTCCACCGGCGCTGAGGGCACATCGCTCATGGTCAAGAATACTGGCTACGTGCCAACGAACCAGATCGCCATTGATGATCCGCGTTATCTTTCGGAATTCTATCGCGAAAACCCGCTGTTCAAGACGGCGACCATGCAGGTTGGGCGCATGGTACCCTGGTATGCCTTTCCGGGGACCAATAGCGTCAGGGTAACAGAAGTCATGGTGAATAATATGGCGCGTGTGGTTGAGGGCACTGCAACACCAGAAGCAGCCTTGGCTGATATGGCAAGCGAAGTTCGGCGCCTCCTGCCGCGTAGAGGCTAAGACATGCAAACCATCCTACAGCTCACTGATTCGCATCTTTCACCGCGGAATGATCTGTTCCGTGGCAACCTGGCCCTGATTCATGGTCTTGCCCAGAATATCCTGCCTGATCTTACGGTTGCGAGTGGCGATCTCTCCCTTGATGGGGCAGACCATGACGCTGATTTGGTTTTTGCGGCAGAACAGCTTCAGCGTTTCCCTGGACCCTTGCTTGCCTTACCGGGAAACCACGATACGGGCAGCCATGGCCACACGATGCCACGTCAACCTTACGATTCGGCGCGGCAGGCCCGCTTCCAGAGTCATTTCGGAAAAGGCTATGGGGTTCATGACCTGCCAGGCTGGCGTGTAATTGGCCTCAATTCGGAGGTGATGGGCACTGGTCATGCCGAAGAAGCTAGTCAGGCCCGCTTTATTATTGAAGCAGCTGAGGGTACCGGAACAAAGCGCTTGGCTGTCTTTCTTCATAAGCCGGTTTTCGTGACCGAACCGGAAGACCCGACCTTTGATTATTGGTCTGTTCCCCCACATGCGCGTGCCGCCCTTGCGCCCTTGCTGGAGCATCCAAGCCTACGCTTGGTAGCTTCGGGGCATCTTCACCTTCATCATGAATTCTCCCGTGGCCTGGTCGCGTATGTCTGGGCCCCGCCACTTTCATTTGTGGTGGAAGAAGAAGAACAGCTTGGACTACCAGGAGAACGGCATTGTGGTGCCTTGCTGCATCATCTGCATGAGGATCATGTTGAGACAGTGCTTCTCAAGCCAGATGGTATGGAAGTGCCTTATCTGGGCCCACTCCGGCACCTAACCTATCCGCGTCACATCACGAAGTAGCCGTAATACTGGATGTTTCTTCAGCTGGGACAGGATTTGAACAAATACATGCTCTTCCTCAAATCCTGATCCCCCATTTTGTTCAACCAAAACAAAGACGACCAACGCGATCCAGGAACGAAGCGAACATCCTCAGTATGTTTTCGTTCCCGTTGAGCCGATGCATGTAGGGCAACTCCTGAACAGGCGGCAACATCACAAACCTACCGCGCAAATGTAACTTTAGTGAAATATTGGCGCTTTAGAAACCGAGTTTCGTATTTCTCAGTCATTCGAGGCTCTGGCATGTCTGCTCGTAAAAATGTTCTCTTGATCGTTGTTGACCAATGGCGTGCCGATTTCGTGCCCCATCTGGGCGCCAGCTTTTTGCGCACCCCGAATTTGGATCGCCTGTGTCGGGAAGGGGTGACTTTCCGGAACCATGTGACCAACACGGTGCCCTGCGGACCGGCTCGAGCGAGCCTATTGACCGGGCTTTACTTGATGAACCATCGCGCGGTGCAGAATACCGTGCCGCTGGATGCGCGCCACACAAACCTTGCCAAGCAGCTGCGCCTTATCGGCTATGATCCCGCGCTGATTGGCTACACCACGACCACGCCAGACCCGCGAACCACCGGCCCTCAGGATCCTCGCTTCACAACGCTCGGCGATTTGATGGATGGCTTTCGCAGCGTTGGTGCTTTTGAACCAAGCATGGATGGGTATTTCGGCTGGCTCGCCCACCAAGGCTACCAATTGCCCCCGCGGCGCGAAGATATCTGGCTGCCGGAAGGTGAGGATTCAGTGCCGGGCGTGACCGATAAGCCATGCCGAATTCCTGCCGAACTTTCTGACAGCACCTATTTCACCGAACGTGCGCTCACCTATCTGAAGGGGCGCAACGGCAAGCCTTGGTTCCTGCATCTTGGCTATTACCGCCCGCACCCCCCCTTCATCGCACCTGCGCCCTATCATGAGATGTACAAGCCATCTGACATGCCCGCGCCGATACGTTCCCCTAATTGGCAGGATGAAGCGGCGCAGCATCCGCTACTTCAGCACTATCTGCGTGATATCAAGCAGGGTTCCTTCTTCCACGGCGCCGGCGGCGCAGCAAGCACGCTTGATGAAGCTTCCATTCGCCAAATGCGCGCCACTTATGCCGGCCTGATCAGTGAAGTGGATGATTGCCTTGGACGTGTCTTCGCCTGGCTCGAAGAAAATGGCGAGTGGGACAACACCATGATCATCTTTACGTCTGATCATGGTGAGCAGCTGGGTGATCACTGGCTTCTTGGTAAGGTTGGTTATTTTGACGAAAGCTTCCGTATCCCGCTCGTGGTCAAGGATGCCGGGCGCACCACGCGCGCTGGCGAAATTGAAGAGGCCTTCACGGAAAGCGTGGATGTGATGCCTACCATTCTGGAAGCGCTTGGTGGCACCACACCCCGCAGTGCCGATGGACGTTCATTGCTACCATTGCTGGATCACACGGCGCCCCAGGATTGGCGTGAACAATTATTCTATGAATATGATTTCAGGGATGTGCACTATTCGCAGCCGGAAACGGCGCTTGGGCTTCCCATGGATGAATGTGCTCTTTGCGTCATTCAGGATGCTGAATTCAAATATGTGCATTTCGCTGCACTGCCACCGTTGTTCTTCGACCTGAAGCAAGATCCGCATCAGTTCACGAACCTGGCTGAGGATCCCGCCCATGCGGCACGCGTGAAGGAATATGCGCAGAAAGCGCTGTCCAAGCGCATGCGCCACGCGGAGAAGACGCTGACGCATTATCGCGCCACGCCGCAAGGTCTTGAAGAGCGCATCCTGCCGCACACCGCCGCCCGCCCCGCTGAATAACGCCCCCCTTTCTGAGGAGCTACCCCATGCTGCGCCGTCATCTGCTTGCCGCGCCGGCCCTGGCCGTATTGCCGCGCTTTGCCATTGCTCAATCGGATCAGCGCCCCGCGATCACCATCGCGGTACAAAAAATCAGCAATAGCAACACGCTGGAAGTGCTGCGCGAACAGTCGAATGTAGGTGAGCGGGTCTTCTTTACCTCGCTTTGGGAAGGGCTGATCGGTCGGAACTGGCTTGGCAATCTTGAATCGCGCCCAGGCCTTGCCACCGAGTGGCGCCGCATTGATGATAAGACTGTGGAATTGTCACTGCGTCGTGGTGTGCGGTTCCATAATGGCGACGAAATGACGGCTGAGGATGTGGTCTTTTCCTTCGGAGCCGAACGCATGTTTGGCGCGGGCACGCCAGGTTCCCCCGCTACTGGCACCTTGTTCACCCGCATCCCAGGCCAGGGCCCACAGGGTAAGGAACTCCCGCCAGAAGTGGTCGCTGTCTCACGCCGTATTTGGCCGGCGCTTGAAAAGGTTGAAGTGCTTGATCGCTATACGGTGCGCTTCATCAATCGGACACCTGATGTCACGTTAGAAGGCAGGCTTGCGCGCTATGGTAGCGACATCTGCTCACGCCGCGGCTTCATGGAAGCGGGAAGCTGGCTTGATTGGGCGCGCAAGCCAATCACGACCGGACCCTATATGGTCACGGAATTCCGTCCCGATGTGTCGCTTACGCTCGTGGCCCATGATCAATATTGGGGTGGGCGTCCGCCGCTGCGCCAGATCCGTTTTGTGGAAGTGCCGGAAGTTGCGTCCCGGCTTAATGGTCTGCTTTCCGGCGAATATCAATTCGCGTGTGATATGCCGCCCGATCAAATCAGCAGCATTGAGCGTAACCGTGCCTATGAAGTACAAGGCGGAACGATCCTCAATCACCGTCTCACGGTGTTTGACAAGAACCACCCGCAATTGCGTGACCCGCGCATTCGCCGCGCCATGACCCATGCCATTGATCGTCAAGCGATTGTGGACAGCCTCTGGGCAGGCCGCACCGTGGTGCCGAAAGGTCTGCAATGGGAATATTATGGCGAAATGTTCCATGCGGATTGGTCGGTACCGGCCTTCAACCTGAACGAGGCAAGGCGCCTGCTGCGAGAGGCGAATTACCGCGGTGAACCCATCCCCTATCGCCTGCTAAACAATTACTACACAAACCAGAACGCAACCGCGCAGGTACTGGTTGAAATGTGGCGGCAGGCTGGCCTGAATGTGCAGATCGAAATGCGCGAGAATTGGGCGCAAATCTTCTCCCGCGAAACACCGCGCGCAGTGCGCGATTGGTCCAATAGTGCGCCCTTCAATGACCCGGTATCGTCCATCGTGAACCAACATGGACCAAGCGGCCAGCAGCAACAAGTTGGCGAATGGACCAATGAGGAATTCAATCAACTGTCCGGTGAATTAGAGACCAGCACGGACCGCGCGCGTCGCCGCGCAGTGTTCCGCCGCATGCTTGAAATCTCTGAGCGTGAAGACCCCGCCTTCATGGTTCTACACCAGAATGCAACCTTTACCGCAAAGCGCCGCGATACCGTTTGGAAAGCGAGCCCTGCCTTCGCGATGGATTTCCGGCCCGGCAATTTCGGGAATTGATGTCATGATGCGTCGTCGTCATGTACTGAAGGCGCCGGCAGCCCTTCTTGCTGCGCCACTTTCTGCGCCAGCACTGGCGCAAGCAGATACGCGCCCGGTCATCAGCATTGCGGTGCAGGAAATCACGACAAGCAATATGCTTGAGATGATGGCCGAACAATCCAATGTAGGGTCTCGCATCTTCCGAAATTTCGTAGAGCCATTGATTGATACGGACTGGATCGGCGACATGTCGCTCCAGCCAGGTCTTGCCACAAGCTGGCGGCGCATCAGCGACAGCGTTGTTGAATTCTCACTGCGGCGGGACGTGCGATTCCATAATGGCGATGCCTTTACGGCTGAAGATGTTGTGTTTTCCTTTGGCCCGGATCGGATGTGGGGCGGTGGTCCACTTGGCAAGGAACCACCCCCGGGCGCTACGCAGATTGCGCGCCGCAGCTTCCCTGGCTTTGAACGCATGGAGGTGGTGGATAGCCATACCGTTCGCTTCATCAATAAGACACCTGATCTGACGCTGGAAGGCCAGATGGCGCGGACTGCCAGTGTCATTGCCAACCCGCGCGCTTTTGCCGCGGCGCGCAGTTGGCAGGATTGGGCGCGTCGCCCTATTGGCACCGGGCCCTATATGGTCACGGAATTCAATCCGGATCGCATTTTGGTCCTGGATGCCTTTGATGGCCATTGGGCGGGCCGGCCACCAATCCGCCGGCTCCGTTTTGTGGAAATCCCGGAAGTCTCAAGCCGCATCAATGCGCTTCTTTCGGGCGAAGTCGATTTCGCCTGCGATATTCCGCCCGACCAGATCGCGACCATCGAACGCAATCCGCGTTTCGAAGTTGCCGGCGGTATCATCAACAACACGCGTATTACGGTATTCGATAAGACCCATGCGGTGCTTTCAAATCCGCTGATACGCCGCGCTCTCACGCATAGTATTGATCGCCAAGCCATTATTGATGCCCTTTGGGGTGGCCGGGTCAACGTACCCCGTGGGCTCAATTGGGAATACTATGCCGATATGTTCATTGGCGAACATGAAGCACCGCGCTTTGATCTTTCGGAAGCCCGGCGGTTGCTGCGGGAAGCCAATTACCGTGGTGAGCCCATTCCCTACCGTGCACTGAATAACTACTACACCAATCAAACCGCCACAGCGCAGATCCTTGTTGAGGGCTGGCGCGCGGCCGGCTTGAATGTCCAGCTTCAGATGCAGGAAAATTGGGGGCAGATCACGGCGCGTACGCCCACACGTGCCATTCGCGATTGGTCGCAGACAGCGTCCTTACCCGATCCGGTTGCGCAAATCGTTCCCAATTGGGGCCGTAATGGCGTCGCATGGAATAATGGCGAATGGCGCAATGATGAATTCGCCACACTTGGCGACTTCCTGCAGTCCAGCGTTGATCGGGCAGCGCGCCGCCAAGCCTGGGCGCGCATGTTGCAGATCGTGGAACGGGAAGATCCTGGCTACACGGTCTTGCACCGCAATGGGAATTTTACTGCCAAACGCCGCGATATCCGCTGGAAAGCCGGGCCAAGCTTCGTGATGGATTTCCGTGCCTCAAATTGGGGAACCTGACTTATGCTGATCTCTCGCCGTGCCGCCTTGCTGGCACCTGGTCTTCTTGCGGCACCTGCGCTGGCGCAGGCGGATAATCGCCCCGTCTTGACCATCGCCGTCCAGCGGCTTTCGAATTCAAATACATTTGAACCACCGCGCGAACAATCCAATGTTGGCTTTAGGATTCACGGGCTTTATTCGGAACAATTGATTGGCACGGATTGGCTCAGTAATGCAGCCTTGGTGCCTGGATTGGCCACATCTTGGAAGCGCGTGGATGCGCGCACGCTCGACCTTACCTTGCGGCAGAATGTCAAGTTCCACGATGGCAGTCTGCTGACAGCCGAGGATGTGGTCTTTTCCTTCAAAGAACGTCTTTTCGGCACGCAAGGCGCGACTGGCGCTGGGCGCAGCACGGTGCTGACTGGGACCGCCACGAAGGAACCGCCCGCAGAAGTTGTTGCCGTTGGCCGGCGCACCTATCCAGCGCTTGAGCGGATCGAGATCCTGGATCAGCAGACCATTCGCTTTGTCAATCGGCTTCCCGATGTGACCTTGGAAGGACGCATCGCCCAGAGTGTAGGCGCTATCTTTTCTCGCGCTGCCTTTGGGCGGTCCGAAAGCTGGCTCTCTTGGGGGCGCACGCCTATCGGCACTGGCCCTTATCGTATCGCGGAATTCCGCCCAGATACGCTTCTGGTTCTTGAAGCGCATGATGAATATTGGGGCGGCCGCCCACCTGCACGGCGCCTGCGCTTCGTTGAAGTGCCGGAAGTCTCCGGACGACTCAACGGGCTTTTCTCAGGTGAATATGATTTTGCCTGTGATGTGCCGCCAGATCAGATCACGGTGGTGGAACGCAATCCGCGTTTCGAGGTTTTGGGAAGCCCCATCAACAATATCCGCAAACTCGCTTTCGACAAGACGCATCCCGTTCTTGCTGATGCGCGCATCCGCCGCGCCATGACGCATGCCATAGACCGGCAAGTTCTGGTGGAGGCGCTTTGGGCAGGCCGCACCAAAATCCCGCGCGGCATGCAAATGGAAAGCTATGGGGAGATGTATCTGGCGGATTGGGAGAACCCCCGCTTTGACCCTGCCGAGGTCCGCCGACTGCTGCGTGAAGCCAATTATCGGGGCCAACCCATCCCCTATCGCTTGCTCAATAACTACTACACCAATCAGGTCGCCAATGCGCAGATTATGGTTGAGATGTGGCGCAGTGTCGGCATCAATGTTGCAATCGAAATGAAGGAAAACTTCGCTCAGGTGACGGAACGCACGCCTGGTCGCGGTGTGCGCGATTGGTCCAATACATCAGTCTTTGGCGATCCTGTGGCGGGGCTTCTCCGCAGCTTTGGCCCCAATACCGAGGCTGAGCGCAATGGTGAATGGGCGAGTGGCGAATTCAATCAAGCCTCAACCGCGCTGGAGGCTGAAACCGACCTGAACCGCCGGCGTGAACTGTTCCGCCGCGTGCTCACTATCGTTGAACGTGAAGACCCCGGCTACATCACGCTGCACCATGCGGCGGCCTTTACCGCCAAGCGGCGCAATATCGAATGGCGCGCTTCTTCCGGCTGGGCGATGATGTTTGGCCCTGGCAATTTGCGTGTTGGCGCGTGATGCCGCTGGTCAGCCTCACCGGGCTTTCGGTTGCTTTTGACGGAGCGCCTGCCCTGCGTGGCATCGACCTTTCGGTCGCCAAGGGTGAAGCGGTTGGGCTTGTCGGCGAAAGCGGCTGCGGCAAATCGGTCACATGGCTGGCGGCGCTTGGCCTGCTGCCACCCAAGGCGCGCATCACTGGCAGCGTCATGCTGGAAGGGCAGGAATTGATCGGTGCGCCGGCGTCCATACTTGAAAAAGTGCGTGGCGGGCGCATCGCGATGATCTTCCAAGACCCGGCAAGTAGCCTCAATCCCGTACACAGGATCGGGAAGCAGATCACGGAAGCACTCGCGTTGCACAGGAAGATGGTGGGGCAAGCTGCTCGCAGCGAAGCCAAGCGGCTGCTTGATCTTGTTGGCATCCCAGATGCCACGCGGCGCTTGGATGCCTATCCGCATGAATTGTCAGGCGGCCAGAATCAACGTGTCATGATTGCCATCGCACTTGCTGGGCAACCTGAATTGCTGGTGGCGGATGAACCGACCACGGCGCTTGATGTGACGATCCAGGCGCAGATTCTTGAGCTTTTGAAAGACCTGCGGCGCCATATGGGGATGACCTTGGTGCTGATCAGTCATGATCTGGGCGTTGTGGCTGATTCTTGCGAACGTGTCGCGGTCATGTATGCCGGGCGCATTGTGGAAGAAGCACCGATCAGCCGGCTATTCTCGGCTGCCGCCCATCCCTACACACAAGGCTTGCTAGGCGCTTTGCCGCCAATGGATGGCCCGCGGCGGCGGCTTGCAGCAATACCTGGCGGTGTTCCAGAACCCTGGGCCATGCCGCCAGGCTGCGCCTTCGCCCCACGCTGCGCGCACCGGGTGGCGGCGTGTGATGCGGGCGTACCAGGATTGATACCCCTTGCCGCAAGTCACCGCGTTGCCTGCTTACAGGTGGCGCAAATGCCCATACCGCGTGAAAGCGTGCCAGCATGAAACCCGGGGGCGCTCTACTGGAAGCGGAAGGCTTGGTTCGCCGTTATGCGATGCGTCGAGGCATTATGGGCCGCGCAGTGGAAGTCCGCGCCGTGGATGGCGTTTCGCTGAAATTGGAACGTGGACGCACCCTGGGCCTGGTCGGTGAATCGGGATGTGGGAAATCCACCACCGGTCGCCTGGTGCTCGGCATGGAAACGCCTGATGCGGGGCGTGTCAGCTTTGAAGGCGCCACCATGCCGCAACCGGGCAGCGCGGCTTGGCGGAAGCTGCGCGCGCGCATGCAGATGGTTTTCCAAGACCCCTTGGGGGCTTTGGATCGCCGACTCCCCATCGCAACGCAAGTCGCTGAACCGCTTGACATCCACAATATCGGTGCGGTTTCCGAACGTGCTGCCAGGGTGGAAGCGCTGCTGCGCGCTGTGGGCCTTCGGCCAGATCAAGGCGCGCTGTACCCTCATGAGCTTTCAGGCGGTCAACGCCAGCGCGCAGTGCTTGCGCGTGCTCTGGCGACTGATCCCGCCTTGCTGGTGTGTGATGAACCGATCAGCGCGCTTGATGTTTCCATCCAGGCGCAGGTGATGAATCTTCTACTGGATCTGCAGGAGCAGTTCGGCACGTCCATGCTTTTCGTGAGCCACGATCTGCGCGCCGTTCGGCAAGTGAGCCATCGTGTCGCCGTCATGTATTTGGGCCGCATCGTGGAAGAAGGAGAACCCGATGCGGTGCTGCACGATCCGGCGCATCCATATACACGCGCCTTGGTATCCGCCATTCCGCATCCGGGACGCATGGGGCAGCGCATGGTGCTGCAGGGCGACCCACCCAACCCTGCCGACCGGCCATCCGGTTGCGCCTTTCATCCCCGTTGCCCTGTAGCGAATAGCCTTTGTGCACGTGAAGCGCCGGTATTGAAGCCCCGTGCGGATGGGCGGCTTATCGCTTGCCATGTCGCGCATGGGGAAGTCGCCGCGGGACACGGCTTCACGGGTCAGGAGGCCGCCTGAATGCTTCGCTTCATTGCATCACGCTTGGCGCGCGCTGCGCTCACCATCGCCATGGTGGTCACCTTCGCTTTCATTGTGCTGCGCCTTTCCGGTGATCCTGCGCAGATCATCATGGGTGCGGATGCGCCCCCTGAAGCGGTTGATGCCTTTCGTACCGCCTGGGGGTTGGATGAACCGATTTGGGTTCAGTATTTCTCCTATTTCTGGGCCATTTTGCAGGGCGATCTGGGCCGGTCCATGCGCGATGGGCGTGATGCCATTGTGTTGGTCACTGAACGCATTCCAGCCACGCTTGCGCTGACCTTGCCGGCACTGGCCATCAAGATATGCCTTGGCATACCGGCGGGCATTTATGCCGCGCTGCATCGCAATTCACTTGCCGATCGCGTTGTCATGATCATCGCCGTGGCAGGCTTCACAGTACCTTCCTTTGTGCTTGGCTTGCTGCTTGTTCTTTTATTTGCAGTTCAGCTTGGCTGGCTTCCATCTGGCGGGCAGGAAAGTTGGCGCCACGGCATTCTGCCGGTGATTACGCTTGGGCTTGGCGGTGCCGCCGTATTGGCGCGCTTTACGCGCAGCGCCATGCTGGAAGTCCTTGGGCAACCCTTTATCCGGACAGCGAGTGCCAAGGGCGTGCCCTGGCACGCCGTTGTCACCGGCCATGCGCTACCGAATGCCGCAATCCCTACTGTAACCATCATCGGCTTCATGGTTGGCTCGCTGATAGCCGGTGCTGTGGTGGTTGAAAGCGTCTTTTCCTGGCCAGGTGTCGGAAGGCTTCTTGTGGTCGCCGTCGCCAACCGTGATCTCGCTGTTGTGCAATGCATTCTTTTGCTGGTGGCTATCACCATGGTCTGCGCAAATCTGATCGTTGACTTGCTTTATGGACTGCTAGACCCGCGGCTTCGCGCTGCGCCAGGAAAGGCTGCCTGATATGCCTGAAGCGCCTCTTGTCCTGGCTGCATCCACGGCGCCCCCCAAGCGGCGCCGCGCGGCAGCGCCGGCCCTGGTCATTTTTGGCATGGCCTGGTTGATGCTGATGCTGGCGGTGGCCGTGCTTGCCGATGTGATTGCCCCTTACGCCTATACCGCACTTGATTTGCGCAACCGGCTTTCACCGCCCATTCTATTCGGGGGGACATGGATTCACCCGCTTGGGACTGATGAATTGGGGCGGGATGTGCTATCCCGACTGATCTACTCCATCCGTACAAGCCTGCTGATTGCCTTCGGTGCCACCATCATTGGGGCGGCGGTCGGGACCTCGCTGGGATTTCTTGCCGCGCATTTCCGTGGCTTGGTTGAGCAGGCCGTTTTGGCGCTGGTGGATTTTTCTGCATCCTTGCCCTTCCTGATTCTAGCCCTCGCGGTGCTGGCCTTCTTCGGCAATTCCCTTGGACTACTGGTCTGCCTTTTGGGCTTACATGCCTGGGAACGCTATGCGCGGATTGCGCGTGGACTTGCCTTGGCTGCTGGTGCGCAGGGCTATGCCGCTGCGGTGCGCGGGCTTGGTGCTTCGCCCTGGCGGATTTATGGGCGGCATGTGCTACCCAATATTGCCTCCACCTTGATTGTCTCCATGACGCTCGCCTTTCCTGAGGTCATCTTGCTCGAGTCAGGCCTGTCCTTCCTTGGCTTGGGTGTGCAGCCGCCAGAAACCTCGCTCGGTTCAATGGTCGGTTATGGGCGGGAGTATCTGACCCGTGCGCCCTGGATTCTTCTCACGCCCGCCAGTGTCATTGTCCTGACAACGCTGTCTGTTTCGTTGATTGGTGATTGGCTGCGTGATGGTCTTGACCCAACGCTGAGGTAGCATCGCGCCAAGCCTTATCCTTTAAGATGCGCGACGCAGTGCGGTTGGGTAAAGGCGACCAGTTGGGCCGCGCATCGCTTCAAGCACGAAGCCGCGCGGCATTTCATGCAGTTCTGCCACCGCCGTGAAATCTGCCGAATGGTCAAAGGCGCCGCGCAATGGGCGCCCTTCCATCCCTGTAGTTTCAATGCCGAGCATGTGCAGGATTGTGGGGACGATATCCGTCAGATCGGCGGGTTCTTCCGCCACTGCGCCATGGCGAAAAGCGCCACCTTGCATCACAAGAACGGTCGCGAGTTCAGCGCGATGCAACCCACCATGCATGCCGCCGCCTTCTGGCACATCAGGCGCGTCAAAGGGCGCGGTACCCGGAAGGCCCCATTCATCCGGCCCTTCATCGCCGGCGAAAGTCGCCACCAAATCGGCGCTTCGTGCATGTGCACTGCCCAAAAGTGCTAGAGGTATGGCCTCACCCGCTGCCAAGATTGAAGGGTCCCTCGCCAAGACCGGCCCTGCCCAAGCTTGGGATGCCAGGAAGCTGGCCACTTGCGATGCCATGGCGCGGTCCTTCAGCCATATGCCAGGTGCCGCTGCGGGCGCGACCACCACATCAACATCCGGCCCCATGCCAGTGCCAGCACGGAAGCCCGCACGCTGCAGTTCTGTGCGCAAACAAAGCTTCCCTCTGCCGGTGACATGGCCATGGTCAGATAGGACAATAATGGAAATCTCCTTCGCATCAGGCTGAGCGTCTCGCCATGCGATTATCCGGCCAAGCACCGCATCCGCCGCAAGAAGAGCACGCTGCGTATGTTCGGCCCGCAATCCGCCCCAATGGAAGGAAACGTCAGGTTCGGACAACCAAAGCAGCGCAACATCCGGCTTTATCTGAGGCAGTACGTAATCGAGCAGCACGCGCCCGGCGAATTCAACCCGCGCTATATTCGGTACCTCTGCGGGCGGCGTTGCGCCGATGGCTTCACGCACGCGGCGCGCAGTTTCGCCTTCGGTATCTTCAACATTCCAACGAAACGCACCAAGGCGTTCTGCCGCCGGGTGAAGTAGCCGCGCTGCCCCCGCCGTGCCGGCGCTGACAAGCGCAAAGCTCAGGCCATGCGGCGCAAGGCGTTCTGCCAAGCTGGCGCGTTGCAATGGCGATTCGGCACCGGCCGCGAGCAGAAGCACATCCTCAACCAGTTTTGTCCTGAGCAGACGATCAGGCGCCACCGACGCATCAAATAGCGTATTGGCGACAAGCCCATGTCCGCCAGGGCGACAGCCTGTGATCAGCGATGGCGTGGCCACCCGGGTTTCTGACGGGAAAATGCTTCGGGCGTGGCCGAAGCGCGTTCCGTTGGCGGAAAGCGCAAATAGGTGCGGCGTTGCAATGGCGTCGACCATATCCGGCCGTAGCCCATCCAGCGCCACCATGATGAAGCGTGTCATGGAAATGTCATCCAAAAGAGATCGAGGGAATTTGAGGGGTGGCTTCTCGCATCAAGTCTTTTGTCAGGGTGCATGGAATTCGCCCGGGAGGCAAGATTCTCGGGCATTTTCAAGCCAAATGAAATGACTTGCTGAAAAGAAACGCAGGCCATTTTCAGGCATGGGACCAGTTCGCGACGCAAAGCTGGCCAAGCGGGCGCGACCGGATAAGAAAAATAACAAGGCCGGAGCCTAGGAGAGTAGGCAAGATTGTCATTAACCTGCGGCTACAGCGCGGGGGGCGTCGTAGCTCCTATTCATGTTCGCCAGTGCCGCTGCGACCATTATTATGTTTGAAGAAACTCGGCTTCAACGAAGCAGTGGTATAGGTTGCTACGGTGATGAACGCAGCTGATATCAATAATACATGCCCGATAATACTTGCGGGCAACAGCGTGTAACTACCGATCGCCAACAGGCTGGCGACGGCCCACATAAAACCAAGAGCCTGCAACACATAGTGCCGCATGGACAAATCAGTGATGTGGCGAAGGGGGCTGACCTCAGAATTGAAGAAAAAGTTCCACGCGGAGACAATCATTCGTCGCATAAATGCAACTCCAACCCTTGCCCTTCTCGCGGATAGCGCGAAATCATTTTCAAGACTGGGCATGAATTAATTAAGCGGCGACGAAAGCATTTTCAAGACCGAACGTGCCTTGCCGGCCAACAGGTCCGCCCTAAAAAACCGGAGATCCTGCCATGCAGTGGTAGTCCAGCGGGCGGAGAGAGAGGGTCACTTTGAAACTGGCGGAGGGGATGGGATTCGAACCCACGATAGGACTATTAATCCTATAACGGTTTAGCAAACCGCCGCCTTCGGCCACTCGGCCACCCCTCCGCAGGAGTGGAAGTCACACGGCGTTGCAACAACCCGCTTCTAGTGCCGCGGCGGCGCAGCGTCAAACCCGAAACTTCGGGTCAGCCCAGTGAAACCTCAAATCCGCGTTTCGTGGCGGGGCGGGCCATCATCGCCTCATACCAGCGCTTCACATTCGGCAAGGTCCCAAGATCCACCTGATGGCGTTCATGCCGCCAGGCCCAGCCCAGAATCGCGAAATCAGCGATTGAAGGTTCACTGCCGCTTGCCACAAAATCGCGCCCTTCAAGCCGGCGGTCCAAAACGCCATACAAGCGCTTTGTTTCATCATGGTAGCGCTTGAAGCCGTAATCGCGCGCTGGGCCTTCGGGCTGCATCAGGAAGTGGTGCACCTGCCCCGGCATCGGGCCGAAGCCGCCCATCTGCCACATCAGCCATTCATATACCGGCACGCGGGCGCGCAGGTCTTTCGGCATAAAGCGACCGGTCTTTTCAGCCAGATACAGCAGAATGGCACCGCTTTCGAAAACCGTGATCGGCTTGCCATCCGGCCCATCCGGGTCCTGGATGGCGGGGATGCGGTTATTCGGGCTGAAGGCCAGGAATTCAGGATTGAATTGCTCGCCCTTGCTGATGTTCACGGGCTTGGCCGCATAGGCTAGCCCCATTTCCTCAAGGGCGACACTGATCTTCCGCCCATTGGGCGTATTCCAGGTCCAGAAGGTTATGCTCATGGGCGGCGATCCTCACCTTGGCCGATGCGCCCCAAAACAAGGGCGCATCGGACAATTACATCAAAGCGCGGCCAGAACCGCTTCGGCCTTGCTCACTTCAAAGGCGCCCGGGGCTTCCACCGCCACATGGGTCACCTTGCCATCCTTCGCCACCAGGGCGAAGCGCTGGCAGCGCAAGCCAAGGCCGCGCGCCGTCAGGTCGAATTCCAACCCCATCGCCTTGGTGAAGGCAGCCGAGCCATCGGCAATCATGGTCACCTGATCCGTGATGCCCTGGTCCTTGGCCCAGGCGCCCATCACAAAGGCGTCATTGGCAGCCATGCAGGCTACGGCATCCACGCCCTTGGCCTTCAGTGCCGCAGCATGTTCCACAAAGCCCGGCAAATGCTTGGCCGAGCAGGTGGGGGTAAAGGCGCCTGGCACGCCGAACAGCACAACCGTGCGGCCCTTGAAGAATTCCGCCGTATCAAGCTCCTTCGGTCCGTCCGGGGTGCCCTGCATGATCTTCATCGCGGGAATGCTGTCGCCAGTCTTGATTGTCATGGTCTTCTCCTTGTGAAGCAGCCCCAAAACTAGCCCCGAGCACAGCGCCTGTCACCTGGGCGCCGCAGGTCAGCGAAGCATCCTTCACGGGTAGGCTAAGGGCACCTCATCGCTCGTAGGTTGAATTTTTAACCAATTCGCGTGTAACAACGCCCTACCATGAGCGTGTCCCCCCCCATGGCCCCCTGCCGAACCCTGCCTTTATTGGCCCTGGTTCTGGCGCCCTTGTGGTTTGGAAGCCCCCTTCCAGCCGCAGCGCAGGGGGCCGTTCAAACCGCTGCCTTGCCCGCACCCGCCCTTCGCGGGCCTGCCAGCGCTGGCAGGCCACTTGCGGCTGCGGATGCAGATCAGATCAAGAATATCTTTGCTCTTCACACGACCAAAGATTGGTCAGCGGCGGATCAGGCCGCATCGCTGCTCACGGATCATCGGCTTGAAGGCCATATCCTTGCGGATCGCTGGCTGAACCCCGCCGCACCAAGGCCGGATCAGGAAGCGCTACGGGATTGGCTGGTGCGCTTTGCCGATCATCCGGATGCGCCGGCGATTCATGCCATACTCCGCCGTACGGCACCGCGCGGGGCCAGCCTGCCGGCCGCGCCCGCCCAAGAAAGCCTGGCCGAGGATGCCGGCGCCGCCCCGGAAGAACGCGAAGCCCCGGAACAGGGTTTTGTGCGCAACTCATCACTGGACCGTGCGCTCAGGGATCTGGTGCGCGATGGCAATCTGGAAGCCGCCTTGCGCCAGATAGAAGCAACCCGCGGCATGACGCCCGCGTATGCCGCCGCACTCAGGGCCGATTTCGCCTTGATCCTGTTCCGCCGTGGGGAAGATGAACGCGCCTTCGAAGTTGCATCGGCGGCTACCCGCAGCCGGGCTGAGCCCAGCGGCCGGGCCGCCTTTGCCGCGGGCCTTGCCGCCTGGGGGCTTGGGCATTTCGATGTGGCGCTGCCCTATTTCGAAGTGGCGGCGCGAGCACCCGGGGCATCGGCTGCCAACCGCGCCGCCGCGGCCTATTGGGCGAGCCGTGCGGCCATTCGCGCCCGGCACCCTGGGATGCATGTGCCCTGGCTTTTACAAGCCGCACAGGAACCGCGCACCTTCTACGGCCTGATGGCGCGCCGCGCGCTTGGGCTGACACCCGGCTTCGCCTGGCATGCCGAAGCGGGCGGTGAGGAAGGCATGGCGGCGCTGCTGGAAACCGCCGGCGGGTGGCGCGCCCTCGCGCTGCTGCAAATCGGCCAGGCAGGCCGGGCAGAGGCGGAATTGCGCGCACTTTGGCCGCTGGCGCGGGGCAATCTGCCCTTATTGCGCGCCATGCTTGCCCTGGCCTCTCGGGGGGGGCTCACGCATCTTTCGGCGCAGCTTGCGGAACTGGCACAGACTGCCGATGGCCGGCCGCGCGATTTGGCGCGTTTCCCCCTGCCCCGGTTGAACCCAGCGCAAGGTTTCCGCGTGGAACCCGCCCTGCTTTATGCGCTGGCGCGCCAGGAATCGAATTTTGACGCTGCGGCGGTTTCTCCTGCCGGGGCGCGCGGCTTGATGCAGGTTATGCCCGCCACCGCCGCCTATTTGGCCAATGACCCATCCTTCGTCGGCGAAGGGGCGGAAAGGCTAAACAATCCCGGGCTGTCGCTGGAATTGGGCCAGCGTTATCTGCATTATCTGGCGCGCAGCGAAGCGGTGGGCGGCGATCTGATCCGCCTGCTGGCGGCCTATAATGCTGGGCCGGGCAATCTGGCGAAATGGCTGCCCGCCGCGC
This sequence comes from uncultured Rhodospirillales bacterium, assembly GCA_903927465.1. Lineage (GTDB taxonomy): Bacteria > Pseudomonadota > Alphaproteobacteria > Acetobacterales > Acetobacteraceae > Neoroseomonas. The sequence continues at coordinate 36,714 of CAIYMY010000168.1, forward strand.
GCCACCGTGGGGATGCGCTGCTTTTCATTGAAGCGATTCCCTTCGACGAAACCCGCACCCATGTGCAGCGCGTGCTGGCCTATTCCTGGATTTATGCCTCCAGGCTTGGGCTGCCAGCGCCCAGCCTTGATCAATTGGTGCAGGGCGAATTCCCGCGCTTTATGTCACCGCAGGAAGTGTTAGCACTGCTTGGCAGCGCGCCCACACTGCCTGGCCGGACGCGCTGACCAGCCGCTATCTCAGCCCTCAATCTTCACGCCCATCCGCCCAGCCAAATCCTGGATGAATTGCCAGGCGACACGGCCAGACCGAGACCCGCGCGTGACAGACCATTCCACCGCCTGCGCATGCAATTCCTCAACCGGTACAGCCAGCCCAAAATGCTTGGCATAGCCTTCGATCATGGCGAAGAAGGTATCCTGATTGGCGTTATGAAAACCAATCCACAGCCCAAAGCGGTCTGAGAGCGATACCTTTTCCTCGATCGCTTCTGATCCATGGATCGCGGCGCTGCGTTCATTCTCAATCATATCGCGCGACATCAAATGCCGACGGTTGGAAGTGGCGTAGAACAAGACATTGGTCGGCCGGCCTTCAATGCCACCATCCAAAACGGATTTCAGCGCCTTGTAATCCGCATCTTCACGTTCAAAAGACAGATCATCACAGAACACCAGGCAGCGACGCGTCCCCGCGCGCAAAAAGCGCAGCAATTCTGGCAGGGTCTTGATGTCTTCGCGGTGGATTTCAATCAAGGCAAGGCTGCCGGGCACTTCCCAATTGGCCGCCGTATGCGCGGCCTTCACCAGCGATGATTTGCCCGTCCCCCGCGCACCCCAAAGCATGGCGTTATTGGCGCTGAAGCCGCGCGCGAAGCGCAGCGTGTTTTCCATGAGGATCTCCTTCTGCCGATCCACCCCTTGCAACAGGTCAATCGGCACCGCCGCCACCTTGGGCACCGACGATAACCGCGCCACGGGTTCCGGGTGCCAGATGAAGGCATCCGCGCCAGAAAGGTCTGGAATGGCGGCGGGCGGCGGGGCCAAGCGTTCAAGTGCCTCAGCAATGCGGGTCAAGGCGGGGAGAAGCGAAGAATGTTCCATGACCGCGCGCAATAGGCCGGGTTGCTATTGACGGAAAGGGGGCGGGCGCTAGTTTCCGGCCCCATCAACGCAAAAAGGAACGCCGGACCATGGAAAGAATTTTTGGTGTCAGCACCGCCTATGCCCAGGATGCAGGCGGCACGGCGGGAGTCATCATGCAATTGCTGCCGCTGGTTTTGATTTTCGTCGTCTTCTATTTCCTGCTGATTCGCCCGCAGCAGAAGAAGATGAAGGATCACCGCGAAATGCTCGGCCAATTGAAGCGCGGGGACCGCGTGGTGACCGCGGGCGGCATCGTCGCCACCATCACCAAGGTCAAGGACGGCTCTGACGAGATCGAGGCTGAAATCGCCCCCAATGTGAAAGTCATGGTGGTGCGCGGCACCATCGGCAGCGTGCTCCGCCCCGAAGCGGCGAATGACACGGCGAAAAGCTGATTCGTCGGAGAAAAAAAGAAAGGCGCTGAGGATCACTCCCCAGCGCCTTTTTTCATGGCCTTGCGGCGGATTAGGCTGATTGGCCGGAAGCGAGCCCACCCTTGCCCATCAGATCGGCAACGACTTCCCAATTCACGAGCTTGTTCAGGAAGTTATCCAGGTAATTCGGGCGCACATTGCGGAAATCCAGGTAATAGGCGTGTTCCCACACATCCACACCCAGAATGGGCTTGCCTTCGCCAGTGGAAATCGGGTTGGCGCCATTCGGCGTCTTGGTCACCTTCAGCTTGCCGTCGGCGCCAATGATCAGCCAGGCCCAGCCGGAGCCAAACTGCGTCACACCCGCCTGCTTAAAGGCTTCCTTGAAGGCCGCGAGGCCGCCGAGGTCGCTATCAATCTTGGCCGCCAGCGCGCCCGGCAACGCATCACCACCGCCGCCTGGCTGCATCACCTGCCAGAACAACATATGGTTGTAATGCTGCCCCGCCTGGTTCAGCACGGGCAGGCCATCAGCGCCCGCCTTGCCGGCTTCAGCGCAGATCGCTTCCAGCGATTTGCCAGCCAGGCCCTTGGCTTCAATCAGCCCATTCAGCGCCGTGACATAGGCATTGTGATGCTTGCCATGATGCAGTTCCAGGGTTTCCTGGCACATGCCATTGGCGGCAAGCGCAGTGGTGGAATAGGGCAGCGGGGGCAGGCTGAAAGCCATGGGGGGAACTCCGTTCCTAAGATGTGATGGGTTAACGCAGGCTTTGAGGTAAGCGGGGCCAGCATAAGCGTCAACCGCACCCTTCCCGCGCGGCGCGCGCCCGGGCATATCAGCCAGTGTGAGCCTTTCCCCAATCGCGGCCTTCGCCCGCGCCCATGACCCGGACCGTTTCCTGGCCGCGCTTTTCGCGCCGCCGGAAAGGCGAGAGGCGATCTTCACCCTGATTGCCTTCAACCATGAATTGGCCCGCGCCCGCGAAGCGGCAAGCCACCCCATGGCCGCGCTGATCCGCCTGCAATGGTGGCGCGATGCGCTGGAGGAAGCTTTGGCCGGCAAACCTGCCCGCCGGCATGAGGTGGCCGAGCCACTCCACGCCGCCCTCACCGCCGGCAGCCTGGACCCCACGGCACTTGGCGCCATGATTGACGCGCGTGAGGCCGAAACCGACGAAGCCGGCATCCCGACCGAGGCGGATTTCGTTGCCTGGCTGCGCGGCACCGCGGGCGGCTTTGCCTATGCGGCAGGGCTGGCTTTGGGCGGCAGCGCTGAGGAAGCCGAGAAGCTCCGCGCCCTTGGCGCGGCCTATGGGCTGGCGGGGGTGTTGCGGTCTGTTGTGGCGCATGCCGCGCAAGGGCGCTGCCTGCTGCCGGGGGATCGGCTGGCGGCTGCGGGGCTGAATGCCGAGGCGGTGATCAGCGCGCCGACGCAGCCCGCGCTTTTGGCGCTTTGCGCTGAGATGGCAGCCGAGGGGTTGGAGGCTTTACGGACCGCGCCGCGCGATGTGCCGAAAGGGCTGATGGCCGCTGGCCTGCTGGCGGTGCTGGCGGCGCGTGACTTGCGGCGGCTGGCCGCAGGAAAGCTAGTGGCCATGCCGCGTGGCGTTGCGGATCGCGTCGCGGTGATTTGGGCGGGGTGGCGGGGGCGGGTTTAGGCAGGCCTGGGGCCAAGCAGGCTTCGTACCGTCTCAATAGGCATCAGCATCACCCGCTCGTCCAAGGGGCTTCGAACAACCCCATGCCCCTCGTAAAAACGTGCCGAATCCTCATCAATCGCATGCGCCACAACGCCGCGCACGCCAGCGAACTCGGAAGCAGCAAGGCAGCTCCCCAACGCATCCGCGAGCAGCGCCGATCCCAAACTGCGCCTGCCTGCCAAGTTTTGGAGGTCGGCGCCCATTGCCGCGTCGTGCAGGATGCGAGCGAATAGCCGGCGCTATTCTCCCGCATAATGCCGGCGCCATCAAAGCAGCGCAGACAAAGCCGCCCGCCATCGGCCCCGATCGACGCCTGAGTTTCTACAGGCGTGACATCATTATTTCGGTGGTGCAGGCAGCGGCCTAGATGGCAGCAGCGACACGCCGAAGGCAACGCAGAAGCCGACAACATACACCATCGCCAGGCCACCCCACTCATCCAAGTCCCCCTGGACGGCAATGGCTGCAATGCAATTGACGAGAACTATGATGGGAATGGCAATACCGGCGAAAGTCCACTCACGCAGTTTCCAGGCCGGGATAATTCCAGGCGCGGAGGTGATGACAAGGCAAAGAATCCAGCCGTAATAGAGGGCTTCATCCCCCTCGCGCAGCGTGGGAAAAGACAGGGAGAAATAGCGGAAGACCAGATAACCCGACATTGCCAGCACTGCGAAGATATAGGCCCGATATGCCACATGCAGGCTCCGCCCAAGACCGGTTTGCCCTGCAAGCAGGCTCCGGCGACGCGCCTTATCGATGGTGTTGCCAGCCATCACGGCGAAAGTTGTCACGCCCAGCGCAAGGGTGGCGAGCAGGAGGTCGACATAGCGGCCATAAACGAGAAGCCCGACGATGCCTACGCCGCCGAAAAGCACAAGCACAATCGTCATTTTGTCGAGACCGTACTCGAAGAGGTAGAGACGTGTACCGTCGATTGCGTCCTGCCGACGGTCCTTCTCAGTCAAGCGCGGCATCCCCGTCCCCCTGCGTGCCACAGTCATTTATCGAAAAGTACCCAACCACGCACGCCGGCGCAAGCAAAGGCGGCTTCACGCCTCCCAAGGTGCTTTCCGGTTCAAGCGTCCGCGCGCCTTGGCCGATGGCGCTGGCGGCGCATCAAAAAATCTCAGAAACAGCGCATGCGCCTGATCATCAAGGAAGAAGCTGCGCTGATCGAGTATTCTCTCCAGAGCATTCTGACGCGCGCTTTCCAGCATGAATTCAGAAAGCGTCTGCCCGCGCATCGCTGCCGCGCAGTTGAAAAGCGCCTTTGCCTCCGCTGAGGCACGGATTTGAATGACATCATCCTTGGGGCGCGAGGAGGCGGGCATAGTTCGTAACTTTCTCCAACACGACAAAGAAAAGAATTTGTATGGCTTTTGTCAACAAAAATAGCACAAGGGCAACCCCTACCCCCGCTCCGTCGCCCCCCCACCGCCACCATCGGCGCCGCCAAAACCCCATCCCGCACACCGCGCAGCGCCGCAGCGCATAATCGCTCAGCACCGGGCATTCCGGCAGCAGCGCCGCCGCACCCTCCAAGCCTTCCCGTGCAATGGAACCGCCCATTCCAAGGAAACAGAACTAAATCAGCGGCAGCCTAAGCTATTTCTCTCGTATTTTCACGCCAAGTGGAATCACTTGGCGCCTCAGAAAACGCGACCAGATAAGATTTCGTTGCGAATCCGGTGAACACATGTGAACGGGGCGCAGACTAAACCCGTTCCCATTCTTCTCGGGTCATGCCGATAAAGCCATCACCAAGATGAGGCACATTGCGCGCCAATACATCCCGCAGCGTTTTGGTCGCCTTGATCACGGCAATTCCCGCATCGGTGAAGGCCAGGCGCTGATTGGCAGGATCACCCCAGACATGCTCGCTCAGCAAGGGATTGGTGAGCGCCTGCGAAAAGGCATCCATGGCCACCAGATCAGAAACGAGTTCCGGCAGCGGCCCGTTCTTCTGGACGGGTTCGGCAAAAAGGCCGACATAAAACTCAACATTCTCCACATCGCCATAAAGGCCTTCCAGCTCTGCCGCCAAGGCATCCAGCCGCGCCTGTTCGGCCGGATCATCACTACTGCCGACAATGTCGCTGAAATCCTCAGCCGGCGCGGCACCGGTCGCCCGACGATAGTCATTGTAACCGGCCAGATTATTGACTCGTGCCTGTTCGATTGCGCCCGATTCCGCAAAAAGCATGAAATCAGCTCCATTCTTCAGGCCTAAGGCCGCAGTACGGTTCGCCGAAACATCCATGAAGCTGCGCGCAAGACCGCCGCTGATCAACGGCTTGTTGTTGAGGAGTAGGCCATTGGCAGGAAGGGTTTGATTGGCCCAAGTAACTTCGTCCGTCACAAGCCCATGCCAGCGATAAAGCAGGCTGAATTCCACCGTCATCCAATTCGGACGATTCCAATCCGCATGCCACGCCGCCTTGGGATCGGCCTGTAGCGGAAATTCGGTGGTATTGATGTGATTGATGTATTCTTCAACAACAATCTTGATGAACATGACAATGACGATATTGCGCGCGGTCTGGAAGACGCGTTCATCATCCCAATCTGCATGCGCACCGCCCAGCAATCCTGCAAGACGATTGTGTTCACGCAGGAACAAGGTATTGATCATGGATGTTTGCGGCGTGGCATTCACCCGGTCCCCGCCCACAGCAAACAGCGAAAGCCGTGTTTCGAGCGCGGCATCCTTCTTGAGGCCGAGCGGCTCATCCAAGATGGCGAATTCGGGCTTGATGGCGCCTGTTTGATCACAAAGCGGGGGCGGGTATTCTTCCCCATTGATCATTTGGCTTTTCAACCTGCCGCGCATATCAGCCGCTGAAGAGTGCAATCGCAGCACTGCTGTCTGCGCCTCGGTGCGGCCATAAAGGGGGCTCAGATCAATCTCGTGGTTGGAGGTAGTACGGCGACGGTCTTCGCGCGCCCGATCATTACTGAGCTGTGTGCGAATAAAGCCATCGGTCAGATACTGGGCAAAGGCCGGGAAAAGGCCGGTGGATTTGGCACAGAGTCGCTGAGGTGTTCCGGGAAGCCGCTTGAAAAGGGCCGCGACTTCCTCAAGGGGCGGGCGCCTCGTACCGCGGGCACTTTCTGATGGGTATGGCTTGTCGGGCAGCAGCCGGGCATTATAGCTTCGATCCGTCAGTCCAGACCAGGAGATGTAAGGATGCCGGGTTGACCACGGATGCGGCCGGTTCCGACAAATATTTACTGCCCGATTAATGACTATCCTATTGACATCATCATCAAGCTTGAGCGCTTCCAGCACATCCACCACAATAGACAACAACGACATGATCCAAGCCCTTTCGAATGACTTCGAAACACTAACAGATTCATTTTGACCTGTCACCTGAAGCCGGATCCATGGGGGGCTAGCGTCAAAGAAGCGGTAAACAATCGGTCAAACCATTGATCCTCCGCGCATCAGGGCAGAGCCATTGCGCGGACTGGCGCCTACACCCGCTCCGTCGGATCAACTTCCCGCGCTACCACCACCGGCACCGCCAAAACCCCATCCCGCGACCCACGCAGCGCCGCCATATCCCCCGCGCCAAAGCCGCGCCTTGCCGCATCGGCGAAAGCCAGGCGCCGCAAGGCATCATCACTCAGCACCGGGCAATTCGGCAGCAAAGCCGCAGCATCCTCAAGCCTACCCGTGCAATGCAGCACCACATCGCAACCCGCCGAAAGCGCGGCACCTGCCAAGTCATTCGCCATGCCAGCAAGCGCACCCATCGCCAGATCATCCGTGATCAGCAGGCCATCAAAGCCAATCTCGCCCCGGATCACACGCTGGATCACGGCGGGCGAAATCGTCGCCGGCAGGTGTGCATCCCAGGCATCATAAAGCACATGCGCGGTCATGGCCCAGGCACCGCTGCCAGCCAGCGCACGAAACGGTGCAATGTCATCGGCCAGCGTCTCAACACCCACAGCAACGCGCGGCAATTCATGATGGCTATCAGCCAAGGCACGGCCATGGCCTGGGATATGCTTGATAACGGGAATGCAGCCCGCCGCTTGCAGCCCGGCAATACACGCCGCACCAAGCCGCGCGACCTCATTCGGTGCAGCACCAAAGGCGCGATCACCAATCACCTGATGCGCGCCAGGCAGGCGCAAATCCAAAACAGGCGCACACACCACATCCAAGCCAGCCGCGCGGCACATCGCCCCCAGCAGCAGCGCATTGGCGCGCTGAGCCACCTCCGGCTGCCCCTCAAACAGCGCGGCAGCAGGGAATGCTTCCCATAGTGGAGGCTTCAACCGCGCAACACGCCCACCTTCCTGATCAATCAGGATCGGCGCGGCAGCGCCCAGCACATCCCGAATATCATTGGTCAGCGCGCGCAATTGCTCGGGGTCCTGGATATTGCGCGCGAACAAAATGGCGCCAAGCGGTGGAAAGCGCCGCCAAAGCGCGGCTTCCTCCGCCGTCAGGCGTGGCCCTGCCAGGCCGATAATCGCAGCACGCGCCGTTGGCATCTGAACCTATCCGCCAACCACCATGCAGGGGATGCTTTTGGTCTTCATTTCCTCACAAAAGGCGCGCGCGGTGGTCGCATCGGCAAGGCCGCCGGTGCGGATCCGATACAGCGTTGTCTGCCCTTCACGATCAAAGGGCACGAGCGTAACACGACGATTACCCAGTAATTCTGGCACGCGTTTTTGCAGGCGTTCCCATTCGCCGCGTGCTGCCGCTTCACTTGGCAGCGCACCCAATTGCACCTGCGCGCGACCATTCGCCACTGGCGTAAAACGCTCCGCCGCCGCGGGCACTGGTGCCGGCAGGCTTGGCGCGTTCAGCGCTGAAGCCGTGGCAGGGGCCGAGGGCGTTGCCGGTGCAGCAGGCTGCGCCGGCGCAGGGCTTGGCGGTGGCGCATTTCGCGCGGCTTCCTGCGCGGCGCGTTCGGCTAATTGCGCGCGTAGCTGGTCCACACGCGGCCTCTCCGCCTCCGGCGCCAGGCCACCCGGTGCAGCCGGCCGCGCGCCGCGATTACGGTCAAAAATCAGCTCATCCTGATTGGGCACGCGCAGCCCACCTGGATTGTCGGGCCGAATTTTGATTGGGCGCGCATCCGCTTCGATCAGCGGCGCATTGCGCGATGACCCACGCGAAAACCCCCAGACCAGCGCTGCAATCACAGCACCCGCCGCAAGCACAGACCCCGCAATGATCATCATTCGCCAAGGCGGGCCCCCACCCGTCTTGCGACCCAGCCTATAGGCTGGAACTGGAACTTCCCTCACGCCTATCCCCCGATCGGCGCTGGAATAGTGTCAGCGCATTTCCTCGACTGGCGTCACCCCCATGACGCCAAGACCGGAACGAATAACGCTTGCCGTAGCCGCCACCAGCGCGAGCCGGGCGGCCGTGGCGTCCGGTTCATCCTCTCGGATGAAGCGGAGCGTCGAGTCTTCGCGGCCTCGATTCCATAATACATGAAAATCAGCGGCCAAGTCATGGAGAAAAAACGCGATTCGGTGCGGTTCCCGGGCCAAAGCGGCGGCTTCCACCACGCGCGGCCAGGAAATCAGGCGCCGGATCAGGTCCAGCTCCGCCTTATCCCGCAAATGCTCAAGCCGCGCGGCTGCAAGCTGGGCAATCTGGGGCTCGCCCGCCTGGCGCAGCACGGAACGGCAGCGCGCATGGGCGTATTGCACGTAGAATACCGGGTTTTCGCGGGTTTGCTCCACAACCTTGTCCAGGTCGAATTCCATCTGCGCGTCGGATTTGCGCGTCAGCATGGTGAAGCGCACCGCGTCGCGGCCCACTTCCTCGATCAAATCGCGGAGCGTCACGTAAGTTCCAGCGCGCTTCGACATACGCACGGGCTCCCCCGCCTTCATCACATGCACAATCTGGCAGAGCACCACTTCCAAAGGCACGCGCCCATCAGACAGCGCCTTCACGGCAGCGCCCATGCGCGAAACATAGCCGCCATGATCCGCACCCCAGACATCAATCAGCAGATCATAACCGCGCGTGAGCTTATCCGCATGGCAGGCAATGTCATTGGCGAAATAGGTGTTGGAGCCATCAGATTTCTTGAGCGGCCTATCCACATCATCGCCAAATTGCGTGGAGCGGAACAGCAATTGCGGGCGCGGTTCCCAATCATCCGGCGTCTTACCCTTGGGCGGTTCCAGCACACCTTCATAAAGCAGGCCCTTGCCTTCAAGCGCTGCAATCGCGGCATCCGTGGCATTCGCGTCCACCAGCGCGCGTTCGGATAAGAAAACTTCCTGAGTGACACCAAGCAGCGCCAGATCCTCGCGGATGGCGATCATCATCATCGCAACCGCGCGCTCACGCGCCGTATCAAGCCAGGCACGATCCACGAACCAGCCAAGCTCCAGCGCGCCTGCCACGCCGGCGGCGGCTTGGGACGCACTTGGCGCGCCTTCGATGCGTTGTGGTGCCATGGACGCGCCGTGATGCTCCGCCAAAGCCTCGCCCACCGCGACCAGGTAATCGCCACGATATTGCAGCGTCACGCCAAAGCGGCGTTCCACCTGTTCGGCAGTCCATTCCTCAAGATTGGGCTCGATCACGCGCAAATAGCGCCAATAGGTGGCCCAGCCGAGTGCTGCCACCTGCGCGCCCGCATCATTGACGTAGTATTCTTTCGTGACAGCAAAGCCCGCCTTGCCAAGAAGATTGGCCAGCGCATCACCCACCACCGCGCCACGGCAATGCCCGACATGCATCGGCCCCGTCGGATTGGCCGAGACATATTCCACATTCACGCGCCGCCCAGCGCCAATCGCACTATTGCCATAGGCTTCACCAACGCCCAGCAAAAGCGCGATCTGCCCCGCCAGATAGCTTTCGCGCAAACGCAAATTGACGAATCCCGGCCCCGCCGCTTCGGCGGCCTCAACCATCGGCAGCGCGCCGAGCTTTTCCACCAGTGCCGCCGCAATCTTGGCTGGCGGCAGGCGTGCGGGCTTGGCAATCACCAAGGCGGCATTGGTCGCCATATCGCCATGCGCCGCGTCGCGCGGCGGTTCCACCTGCACGCGCGCCAGGATGTCAGCGGGAAGTTCGGGGTAAAGCGCCACCAGCGCCGCGCGCACCTGTTCCGCCATGGTGGTGAAAACATTTTCGGTCATGGAACTCTCAGCCTGAAATATCGGGGTCGGTCATGCGCCTGTGTTCTTCCAGCGCAAAGCGGTCTGTCATGCCGGCGATATAATCGCAAACCACCAGCGCGGCCTTGGCGGAACCAGCCTCCCCCGCGCGGGCGCGCCACAACGGCGGCAGCATGGCCGGCCCGCCATGCAGCAGGCTGAACAGCACCTGCACCACGCGCTTGGATTTCGCCATGGTGCGATTGACGCGCCAATGCCGATACATGCGCTGGAACAGGAAGTCGCGAATGGCCAAATTGGCGCGCGCCATGTCTTCAGAAAACACCAGCATGGGCCTGTCAGCCGCGCGAATATCAGCAACCGTGGCGGGTTTCAGCGTGGCCAGGCGGCGCGATGCCTCAGCCGCCACATCGCCCACCATGCGGCTGATCACGCGCCGGATCATCTCCGGCGCCAGGCGATCCAGGGGCGCATCCGGTGCCGCTGCCCGCGCAGATGCCAGCGCTTCACCAATCACCGGCAGCGCACCCACTTCTTCCAGGGTGAAAAGCCCTGCGCGTAGCCCGTCATCCAGATCATGGTTGTTATAGGCGATGTCGTCCGCAATGGCCGCAATCTGCGCCTCGGCGGAAGCATAGCTTGTTAGCTCTAGCGCATGGCGCGCATCATATTCGGCGATATAGGGCGAAGGCCGGCGCAAGGGGCCGTTATGCTTGGCAAGCCCTTCCAGCGTTTCCCAAGTCAGGTTCAGCCCGTCAAAGCCCGCATAGCGCGTTTCCAAATGAGTCACGACGCGCAAGGACTGCGCGTTATGGTCAAACCCGCCATAGGGCTTCATCGCCGCATTCAGCGCATCTTCCCCGGCATGGCCGAAGGGCGGGTGGCCCAGATCATGCGCCAGCGCCAGGGCCTCGGACAAATCCTCATCCAGCCGCAATAGCCGCGCGATGGAACGCGCGATCTGCGCCACTTCAATGGAATGGGTCAGCCGCGTGCGGAAGTGATCGCCCTCGTGATAAATAAACACCTGCGTCTTGTATTGCAGGCGCCTGAAGGCAGTCGCGTGAATGATGCGATCCCGGTCCCGCTGAAAGGGCGACCGCGCATCGCCACCCGGCTCAGGGTATAAGCGCCCGCGAGACGTCTCAGGCAGCACCGCATAAGGGGCAAGGTTCATGTAGCCCCCTGCCCTTTGGGCTCGGTTGTCGCGGTTCTGGCTGGCGCTTGCATGGAAATCGTGGTTTTCCGTCAAAAATCGCGTAACGAAGCGCTGTAACACCCGCCGCGCGCCCCCCGCAATCTTTGGTGATTGGAAGCAGCGCAGAAAATGCCTATATCGTGATCCTGAGGGATGGATCACGATATAGGTTAGTTTGAGCGGCTGATTCATCGCTCCGGCGATTCCGCCTACGCGGATCAGACGCTATGTTAGACTTCAAGGAGTACGCACCATGCCGGATGGCAGCATCAACCCCGCCCAGTTTCGCGTAACCGCCCGCGCCGCCGCGCAGGTGGCCGATATCGCCGTGCGTGAAGGCCGACCGGATGCGGGGCTCAGGCTTGCGGTGGAAGCGGGCGGCTGTTCGGGCTTTCAGTATAAATTCGGCCTGGAAGACGCACCAGCCGCGGATGATCTGGTGATCGGTGAAGGCAAGGGCCTGGTTTTCATTGACCCTGTCTCGCTCGATCTGCTGGCGGGGGCCGAGCTTGACTGGGCTGAAGCGCTGATTGGCGCGCATTTCGCGATCAATAACCCACAGGCAAGTTCCGGCTGCGGCTGCGGTACTTCCTTCGCGATCGGCTGACCCCCCTGCTTCGTCTTTGCACCTTCAACGTCAATTCCATCCGTGCGCGCGCAGCGCATGTCGCGCGTTTTCTGGAACGCCAGCAGCCTGATTTAGTGTTTTTGCAGGAAACCCGCTGCACGGCGGAACAGGTCCCGGCGATGGAATTCTCGGGCCTTGGCTATAAGACTCATGCGGTGGGTCAGACGGGCGGGCGGAATGGTGTCGCGGTCCTCTCCCGCATTCCCTTCGAAGTCCTGGCCGAGGCACTACCCGGTGATCCCGAAGATACCCAGGCCCGCTATATTGAAGTGGCGGCGGCGGGTCTCCGTGCGGCGGGGATTTACCTGCCCAATGGCAATTCCGGGGGTGATGCCGGCTTTGCCTATAAGCTCGCCTGGATGGACCGGCTGCGCGGCGTAGTGCAGGCCCGGCTTGACGCCTTTCTGCCTTTCGCAGTTCTAGGTGACTATAATGTCTGCCCGACCGAGGCTGATCTTGCCCCGGGCGCCCTGCCGGCCACCGATGCACTGGTCCATCCCGAAAGCCGCGCCCGGTTTCGCGCGCTTTTGCATCTTGGCATGACGGATGCGCTGCGTGCGCTGCATCCCACTGAGGCGCTCTACACCTACTGGGATTATGGCGCCGCCTTTGAAGCCAATCGCGGCCTTCGCATTGACCACGCGCTTCTCAGCCCCGAATTGGCCGAGCGCCTGGAAGCCTGTGAGGTTGATATCCCCCCGCGCGCCGAGGCTCAGCCTTCGGACCACACGCCGCTGATCGTCACCCTGCGGAATACCTAACGAAGCATCCGGCCCGGTCCAGACTGGGCCAAAACTGTGGGCCGACTGACCGCATGAATCGGCACTGAACGATAGGCATCAAGCCCCCGCCCTGGCGAAGACCCACCCGAGCCCTCCGCGGAAGCCCCTGCCGACATTCCCCCGCCGCTGCTGCCAGCCAGCGGAATGATGCGCGCCCGATCGGCCCGATTGCTGAGCGAAAGGCCGCCCGCGCTGGCCAGGGCAACACTACCCCAACCGCCACGCAGCCGCGCCAGCGCCATGGCTTCCGCTGAACTATCCCCGGAATTGCGCGCTTCCTGTTCCCAGGCAGCCAGCACTTTTTCCCGATATGGCCCTGCCCTTTCGGGCGTTTGCGAATGGTAATGCCCCGCCGCCTGGCGCCAATCCGCTCGCCCGCCATTAAGCTCGGTCAGGAAGCGCGCCGCGTAACGGGCATTGATCAGCGGGTCAAAAGCCTGCTCAAGCGATGCAAAGGCATTGGCGTGGTGATGCAGGTTCACCTGCATGCAGCCGACATCAATGATACGCACCCCTCGGGCCTGCAATTGCCGGACATGGGCAATGGCTGCCTCTCGCGTTGGGAAATATTTGCCCTCCCCCTCCGCATTTGTGGTCCAGGGCCAGGGGGCGAATTGCCCGGTTTCGGGGTCGCGACGGCCGGATTCAACCCGGCCAATGGCCTGCAACAACCCGCGCGGCAGATTGGCGCCGCGCTCGGCCTCGGCAATGGCGGCGCGGCATAAATGCCCTTCGCTGAAGCCCCTGGCTGGCATCAACTGCGCTGAAGCCGAAGCTGGCCATAGGGCCAAGCCAAGCAGAACACAGGCCGCAAGGGCAAGCGTATAGGAAAGGCGCGGGAAGAATGGTCGGGCCGATGGCATGGGTCAGGTGTCGCAAGCCGCGTGCCAGATTTACCGGTGCGGACCAGACATTACGCAAGAAAACCCTTGGTTAACATTGCAAAAGGCCATTTTGCTGCACTGCAAAAAATATCTTGCCAAGCCCGGATCGGGCACCTATATCCGATTTGTACGGCGGTTTCCGCTGTACATTCTTGGACGTTTCCTCCCTAAACTTGGCGGTGCTTTCGGGCACCGCCCTTTTTTTGACCTCAGCGATCCGGGGTCAGGAAATCCCATTCCACACGCGCCAGGCTCTCGATCAGGTTGGTCATATCCCGCCGCAAAGGGCCAAAGCCCGGCAGGCGTTCGATCCGCACCTCATCCATATAAAGATTCCGTGCCACTTCGATTTGCAGCGCATGGGTCGCTTCCCGCGGGCGGCCATAATGGCGGGTGACGAAGCCCCCTGCATAGGGGTCATTGCGCCTGACCTTATAGCCAAGGCCCATCAACACCTCTTCCACCAGGCGGGTCGCGCGCGGCGTACATGCTGTGGCATGCGCATCACCCAACACAAAATGTGGTGGGTTCGCCAAATGCGCGGGGTGGGCCGGCATGGAATGGCAATCAATCAGCAGGCAATAGCCGAATTTTGCCCTGGTTTCAGCGATCAGCCCGGCCAGCGCGGCGTGATAGGGCTCCCAACAGGCGCGGATGCGCGCCTCGGCCTCGGCAAAGCTGAGTTTGCGGCGGTAGATTTGCTCGCCACCAGTGACGATCCGCGCCAGCGTGCCAAGCCCGGCGCCCACCCTTGGGCTGGAGCTATTGACCCAAGGCGGCAAGGGGTCGGCAAACATGGCGGGGTCCAATTCCCAGGCTTCCCGGTTCACATCGCACCAAACCCTGGGGAAGCTGGCGGCGATCAGCGGGGCCCCATGGGCGGGGGCGGCGGCGAAGATTTCATCCACGAAGGAATCCTCGCTCCGGCGCAGCGCAATCGGGTCCATACGGGTATCCAAAAACAGTTGGTCCGGATATTGCTGACCCGAATGAGGTGACGCAAAGACCAGGGGGATGGTCTGACGTTCCGGCCGCTTGATGAGGTACGGTTCAACCTGTCCCGGGTCTTGGGCGGCGTGAATGGGGGAATTCATGGATAAAGTCTCGAAACCACACCGCGTACCTTCCGTCACACTGGCGCATCGCCGGTAGAATGACGCCATCATTAGATGATTTTAGGCTTTAGGGGATATACGGGCTGTCATGGCGCGCAAGGGAAGAGGCTCGCAAAGCGGCGGTGATCTGATCATCGTGCGCAGGGAAGAAGGGGGCGGGCACGCGCATCATGGCGGAGCCTGGAAGGTTGCCTATGCCGATTTCGTGACGGCGATGATGGCCTTCTTCCTGCTGATGTGGCTGATCAACGCCACCACCGAAGAACAGCGCCGTGGCATCGCCGATTACTTCAACCCGACTAATGTGATGTCCCGTTCCGAATCCGGCTCAGGTCGGCCCTTTGGCGGCCAGACACCCAATGATAATGCGGCTCTGACTTCCACCACCGGCACGATTGAGGTCCGACCCGGCAAGCGCCCGGTGGTCATGGATATTGATGAGGATGACAGCCGCACGCCGGCAGAACCTGTCCCCCGGCGCGAAGGCCCGGTTGGTCAAGAAGATGCCGAGAATGCGCGGCTTGTGCTGCGCACACCGCCGGGCGCGCTGGTGGGGCCCGAGCAGCCGCGCGGTAGCCCAGCAGACGAGCCTTCCCCGGAACAGCGGCCAGAGAATGTCGGTGAGGCGGAATTGCGCCAGGAACTCGCCAAGCGTGAACGTGAAGCCTTTGAGGCCGCGGCAGAACAAATTCGTGAGGCCGTGCGTTCCGACCCTGCCCTTGCCGATCTCGGCCGCCAATTGCTGATTGAACACACGCCTGAGGGTATGCGCATTCAATTGGTGGATGCGGAGCGCCAGCCCATGTTTGCGCTGGGCGGTGCGGCGCCCAATGACCGCGCACGAGCGCTGCTGCAGCGCGTGGCGCAGGTGATTCAGCGCCTGCCCAATGCCATCAGCATCGCCGGACATACCGATTCCACACCCTTCCGTGGCGGTGGTGAGCGCAGCAATTGGGATCTTTCCACCGAACGCGCCAATGTCACGCGCCGCCTGCTTGTTGATGCTGGGATTGCCGATAACCGCATCAGAAACCTTGCAGGTCATGCGGAACGTGATCTGCTGATACCGGAACAACCAACCGCCGCAGCCAATCGCCGTGTTTCCATCACGCTGATCAGTCAGGCGCCGGGGACACCACGCCCATGATCTCGATTGCTGGCTTTATCTTTCTGCTAGTCTGCGTCTTTGGTGGCTACATTCTTGCCGGCGGCAAGATGGAAATCATCTTGATGGCGCTACCATTCGAATTCGCCATCATCGGGGGCGCTGCCTTCGGCTCCCTTCTGATGGCCAACAGCATATCCGAGGTGAAGCACATCCTTGGCAGTTTCGGCAAAATCCTGAAGGGCGGCAAATACAAGCGCCAGGATTACATGGAATTATTGAGCCTGCTTTTCTGGCTGGTGCGCCTTGCGCAGACTAAGGGGCCGATGGCGATTGAACCGCATATCGAAAAGCCCGAGGAAAGCGCGGCCTTCATGAAATTCCCTAATATCCTGAAGGATCATCACACCGTTGCGATCATTTGCGATTACCTTCGCATGGTCGGCATGAATGCCGATGACCCGCATCAGATTGAGGATGTGATGGCGCGCGAATTGAAGAAAATGAAGGAAGAGGAATTGCACAGCGCGCATGCACTGACAAGCGTGGCTGATGCGCTGCCTGCGCTTGGAATCGTCGCCGCCGTCATGGGTGTGATCAAGACCATGGCTTCCATTGACCAGCCACCCGCTATCCTTGGCAAAATGATCGGTGGCGCGCTGGTCGGTACATTTTTGGGCGTATTACTTGCCTATGGGCTTGTCGGTCCCTTCGCCGCGCGCATCAAGGCCGTGATCGAGGAAGAGGCGAAATATCACGAGGTGATCCGTGCGGTGCTGGTGGCACATTTGCACGGCAATGCCCCGCAGGTTGCCGTGGAGACCGGACGCAAAATGGTGCCGACTGATCTGATGCCGAGTTTCGCGCAATTGGAAGAATCACTCCAAGAGCTCAAAATCTGAAGACTGGTTGAGCCTTAAGCCTTTTTCGCCGGAATACCGGTTCTGAGCTGCGGCGGCGCCGCCCCGCGCCCCTGCCCCGCCGGATCACCAGGATCAGAATCGCTTGGGCCGACTTGCCGCCCACCACCGCGGCCACGACCCGCTTCATCACTTGGGTCAGCATCAGTCGGCCCTGCCTGTTGGCCCCCACGCCGCCCGCGCCCTGGCGCATCGCCAGGATCGGCATCGGTCGCGCCATTGCCCCCACGCCCCCTTCCTGGTTCATCACCCGGATCGGCATCGGTGGCTTCCAGCGAGCGACCGCCACCCGCCACACCGCGCCCATTGCCCGGTTCATCATTGGGGTCAGCATCGGTTTCACCACTGCGGCGCTGTTCGGGGCGCGGCTGGTTTTTGCCCGGTAGCTCGGGTTCGGTTGGTGCGGGCGATTTGCGCCCCTGCGCCAGCGCGGCGCTAACGGGAACCACAAGCCCTGTGGTTGCAAGCCGAAGCACCAAAAGGCGGCGCCGCAAGGGCGAATCGGGGGGAAGTGACACGGTTCTATCCTTCCTTGCAGCAGCGTCTTGTCTGTGAATGCGACGCCATTCATAGCGCGATTTCTTGCAACGCGCCTCGTCGAAACAGCGCTTGATATCAATTTTTTGACGTCGCCTTCCCTATAAGGGCAAAGCATGAAGCCTTTCCTGATACGTGAAAGCAACCCGGCAGGCGTCCCAGATATCACGACGATTAAGTGCCGGCGCAGGTTTTCCCTATCTGGAAGCCACGCCACCAGAAATTCTCTAAAAACAATGGGTTAAAAAAATTTTCGTCCTCGGGATCATTTTTTGCTTGCCAAATTGTTCTTATTTTGTTCTTATACTCCCTATGAGCAGCACCCTTTACCAAGACCCCTCCCTGATCATCCCACAACGCCCTGTGCGCGTGCGTTTTCAGACGCGCCGCGCAGGCTTCGATAAGGCGCGCGGCGCAATGCGCGATTTCACGCTACTGCTGGCGCTCGCCTGGGGCGCGGCGGAAGTGGCGCTTTGGTTGAGCGGGGGCTGACGCCCTATCCCTGCGCGGCTTTGGTCGCGCGTTCGCGTAAAATAGCGACCGCCTGGCGCAGCCCATCGGCGATATTCTCCGGCGGCATGGCGCCCGAGAATAGTAAATGCCGATCCAGCACAAAGGATGGCACGCCGGAAATCCCAGCCTGGCGATAGCCCTCATCCTCGGCCAGCACCTCATGCCACCCGGCCTCGCCGGCGCTGAAGGCGGCCAGGCTTTCGGCTGACATCCCCGCCGCCGTGCCAAGGCGCGCGAGTGTCGCGGCATCGCCAATATCCCCACCATCTTGGAAATAGGCCTGGAAAATCGCCTCGGCCACTTCGCGCTGCCGGCCATCGGCGCCCGAAAGCCGGATCAGCCGATGCGCCTCCAACGTATTGGGGGTGCGCGCCATCAGATCATGGCGGAATTCAAGCCCGACGATCCGCCCGGCATCGGCGACGCGCCGGTCCAATTCCTGGGATTTTTCGAGCGAGCCGAATTTGGCGCTGCGATACTCCCGCCGATCCACCCCTTCCGCCGGCATTTCGGGGTTCAACTGGAAGGGCCGGAAACGGACATTAAAATGCAGCCCGTCTTCAGCAAGCATGCCGAGTGCCGCATCCAAATTACGCTTGCCGATCCAGCACCAGGGGCAAATCGCGTCCGAAATCACATCCAAAGTGCCGGCATTGGCTTCAATACTGCTGTCCATGGGGCATACTCCTGCAAAGGCACCTCACCATGCCGCTTTGGTGCGCCTTGGTCCAGCACGCCCCCTCTTGGAGAGTGGCGCGGAAAGCCGCATGGTCCGCCGTATGAGCAACATGATCTTCCCCGCCCCCGCCCCGGCCGCTTGGCCAACCGAAAACCCCACCCAAGCCGGTTTCGATGCCGCCAAGCTGCAAGCGGCCGTTGCTTTCGCCGCCGCGCATGAAACGCCCTGGCCTTATGACCTGGCCGGCCATATCGGCCGCGGCTTTTTCGAAGCACCGCCCGATAATGAGGTCCTTGGCCCGCTCAGCCCACGCGGCGCTCCTGGCGGCCTGATCACGCGCCATGGTGCGCTGGTGACAAGCTGGGGCGATACGCGTGAGGTCAGCCAAACCTTCAGTGTCGCGAAATCCTACCTCTCGCTGCTGACCGGCCTCGCCTGGGCCGATGGGCTGATCCCGGACCTCGACCAGCGGGTCGGCGAAACCGTCAAGGATGGCGGTTTTGAAGGCGCGCAGAATGGCCCAATCACCTGGCGGCATTTGCTGCAGAACATGTCCGAATGGGAAGGCTCACTGTTTGGCAAATCAGACATGATTGACCGCGGCAGAGACCTCGGCGCCGAAGGCCAGGGTAAGAAGGGCATGCGGCAAATGCAGCCGCCCGGCACGCATTGGGAATATAATGACGTGCGCGTGAACCGCCTTTCGCTGGCACTTCTGCGCCGCTTTGGCCGACCCTTGCCGGAGGTTTTCGCCGAACGCATCCTGAAACCAATCGGCGGCAGCCGGGATTGGCGCTGGGATGGCTATCGTACTTCCTGGGTGACTTTGGAAAACGGCCAGCGCGTGCAATCCGTCCCCGGTGGTACGCATTGGGGCGGCGGCGTTGCCATCCATGCCGAGGATCAGGCGCGGATCGGGCTGCTGGCGCTTAATCGTGGTCGCTGGGCGGGGAGTGAAATCCTGCCGGCGCAATGGTTTGACTGGTCCACTGAGGCCTGCACGCTGAACCCTTCCTATGGCTTCCTCTGGTGGCTGAACACAAGCGGGGAGCGTTTCCCCTCCGCCACGCGGGATGCGTTTTTTGCCTCGGGCGCTGGGGGCAATCTGACCTGGGTGGACCCGAGTTCCGGCATTGTCGCGGTGCTGCGCTGGACCGATCCCAAGGCGATGGATGGCTTTATTGGTCGCGTGCGCGCGGCGCTGATCTGACGGGGACAAAACCATGGAAATCGGCATTGTCGGTTTGGGCCGCATGGGCGGGAATATCGCGCGGCGGCTGATGCAGGCGGGGCATCGCGCCGTGGTCTGGGACAAAGATGCCGCCGCCGTGGCGGCCCTGGCCGCCGAAGGCGCGGTGGGTGTCGCGGATCTGGCCGGGCTGGTTGCGGCGCTGAGCGCACCCCGCGCTGTTTGGGTCATGCTGCCCCATGGCGCGCCGACGGAAGACGCCCTCGAACAACTGGGCGGGCTGCTTGCCCCCGGCGATACCGCGATTGATGGCGGCAATACCCATTGGAAGGATGATATCCGCCGCGCCAAGGCGCTCGGCACCAAGGG
>CAIYMY010000169.1 GCA_903927465.1 uncultured Rhodospirillales bacterium
CATGGAAATCGGCATTGTCGGTCTGGGCCGCATGGGCGGCAATATCGCGCGCCGCCTGATGCAGGCCGGGCATCGCGCCGTGGTTTGGGACAAGGATGCCGCCGCCGTGGCCGCCTTGGTTGCCGAGGGCGCGGTAGGCGTTACTGATCTGGCCGGGCTGGTAGCAGCCTTGACCCCGCCGCGCGCCGTTTGGGTCATGCTGCCCCATGGCGCGCCGACGGAAGACGCGCTCGAACAACTGGCCGGGCTGCTTGCCCGCGGCGATACCGCGATTGATGGCGGCAATACCCATTGGAAGGATGATATCCGCCGCGCCAAGGCGCTCGGCACCAAGGGGGTTGATTACCTTGATATCGGCACCTCGGGCGGGGTTTGGGGGCTGAAGCGCGGCTATTGCCTGATGATCGGCGGAAAACCCGCCCCTGTGGCGCGCCTGGCGCCGATCTTCACTGCCTTGGCGCCTGGTAGGGGCGATATTCCAGCGACACCACACCGTGAAGATCGCCCCGCAAATATCGAAGAAGGCTGGATTCATTGCGGTGATCACGGCGCCGGGCATCTGGTAAAGATGGTCCATAACGGCATTGAATACGGCATGATGCAGGCGCTGGCCGAAGGGCTTGATCTGCTCCGCCACGCTGATAGCGCAGAATTACCGGAAGATCAGCGCCTTAGCGTGGATATCGCGGATGTGACGGAAGCCTGGCGGCGGGGTTCGGTCATCACCTCCTGGTTATTGGATCTGACCGCGAGTGCCTTGGCCCAAGACCCTGATCTTACAAAATATTCTGGCAAGGTCGGGGATTCTGGTGAGGGGCGCTGGACGGTGCAGCAGGCAGTGGAAACCGCCGTCGCGACGCCGGTGCTGACGGCAGCACTTTACGCCCGCTTCCGGTCGCGCGATCAGGTCAATTTCGGCGATCGCGCCCTTTCGGCCATGCGCCATGGCTTTGGCGGGCATCTGGAACCGAAATAGCCATGCGCCCGGCCGCGATCATCGTGATGGGGGTATCGGGGTCGGGCAAATCCACCATTGGCGCGTTGCTGGCCGAGGCGCTCGGCTGGCCCTTTGCCGATGCGGATGGCTTCCACCCGGCGGCGAATGTCGCAAAAATGGCCGCGGGCCAGCCACTGACGGATGCAGATCGCTGGCCCTGGCTGGATGCGATTGCCGCGCATATCGGCGCGTCACGGACGGCGGGGCAGCCCGTAGTGGTGGCCTGTTCGGCGTTGCGCCGCGCCTATCGGGAAAGGCTACGCGCCGGGCATGGCGATCTGATTTTTCTGCATTTGGCTGGCGCGCCCGAGGTAATTGCCACGCGCCAGGCGGCCCGCCAGGGCCACTTCATGCCGCCATCCCTGATGGCGAGCCAATTCGCCACCCTGGAAGATACGGCCGAGGAAGCGGATGCCGTGACGGTTTCGGTCTCCACTTCCCCGCATGAGGTGTTGGTGGCCGCCATCGACCAACTCGCCATCCTCGGTGTAGTCGCATCGCCCTAAGGCGGGTCCATGAAGGCCGAGGACGTGGAAGCGCGCGAGATCAAGGACCGCATGGAGGGGTTTTCATGTCCCTCATGCGCGGTCAGTGCCTCCATCGGGCAGAAATACTCATGCGGCTGGGGCACCTGGTTGCGCGCGAAGCCAGCGTAATGTTCCCGCTGCAAGCCATATAGCACCCTGATATCACGCACCGGCAGCATCAGCCCCGCGACGGGTTCTGCCACACAGGCGGGGATCATGCGCCAGCGCGGCGTTTCATCCCCCGGTTGGATCGGCGCCAGCAGCCAAGCCAAGGGGCAGAAGGCGAGCAGTGAGGTAGTGGAAGGCGCAAAACGGGAGCGCTTATCCAACAAATTCTGGAAGGTAGAGCAGGCTTCGATACACAGGATATCCGCATAAGGGTCTTCTGGCGTGCCACCGAAATGCAGCCAAAGCCCATCCGGGATGGTACGCATTCGGTCAGACCCGGGCACTTTCAGATAGGGCTGGGCGATGGGTTCACCCTCACTCGGGCGGGCACGCAACCAGGACGCACCTTTGCTTGCGGTGGCACCTGGGGGGCGTTGCGGCCAAGTTTTAAGCCGGGCACGGACGACATTGTCCAACCGGATGGTCTTGCGATCGTTACGCAGGGCTTCGCTCATGGCACGAATTGCCTCTCTAAATACAACTTATGGTTTAATTAATATGAATTACACAGCACAAGGCAAGCAAGAATTTCGGCAAAACTTCGAGTCAAAATGAAGCTTAAGGGAATTTTCTTAATTTATCACTTTAATATCAACAACTAACTGATTCTATGGAATCATCATTAAATTACCCGACAAAAAAATCATCAGAAACAAAAAATACAACTATAACGCGAATTACATCTTGTTGGCATCAAATGTATCTATTTTGTTCTTCTGGCGCAAGCCTTTACCCAGCCCTCACAAGATTTTCCAACTCGCTTTTCTCCCTGTAAGACTGAAGCGGACAGCTAACCAGAGCCTGTAATGAAGGCCGGCACCTCTTTTAGCCCTTAAAGGACCAGAACCCCCATGACCATCACGCGCCTTGCCCCTGAAGAACGCCTCTCCGGCGCCGTGATTGGCGGTGGGCTGATCTGGCTGGCCGGCCAAGTGGCCGATGACACCAGCCTAGATGCAGAAGGCCAAACCGCGGATATCCTGAAACAGATTGATGCCCTGCTGGCCCAGGCGGGCACGGATAAGCGCGCTTTGCTCTCCGCCACCGTGATCCTGGCCGATATCCGCGATGCGCCGGCCATGAACCGTGCCTGGGATCGCTGGCTGGACCAGGCCCATAAGCCGGCCCGCATGACGATTGAGGCCGCGCTGGTGGACCCCGCCTGGAAGGTGGAGATCACCGGCGTCGCCCTGGCGCCGTGAACACACCCTCCCCCCCTCGCCGGCCAGAGGGCTGGCTGCGCGCTGCGCTGGCCACGCTGGGCTTTGGGCTGCTGGTGGCGGGCGGGATTGCGGATCATGGCGGGGTGTTGCCGCTGCTTGTGATCGGCATCGCAGCGACGGCCATCGGCTTCTTCTATCTGCTCTTTCCCCAGGGCATGCATTTCGCCTTCGGCGCCAGCGCTGGGCTTGCGGTTTATGCCTGCCTTTTCGTGGTGATTGGCCGCGCGGCCTTTCCAGAAGCGCCGGCCCTTGCTCATGCGATGGCCTTTCTGCTGCCGGTCTTTGCCTTTCTAGGCTCCGTCTGGGTGCGGCGGGATGTTCTTCGCCGTGCCGCGGAAGCCGATGCGCCCTTTGATCACGGGCATCTGCCGCGCATGGCGCGGTGGCTCATTCCGGTTTGGGTGGTGGGCGGCTTCAGCCTTTCCTTGCCGCTCAATCGGCTTACCCCCTTTGACCAGGGCTTGGCGTTGCTCGCCGCCATGGGGGCGATTGCCGCCATAGTCGCGTTCTCCATCCGCCCTGTCGTGCTGCTGCTGAGTGATCTGACCCTGATTACCGAGGAGCTTTCCGCGCGGCTTCGGCGCATTACCGTGCCCGTGGTGGCTTTCCTGACGCTTTATAGCCTGCTGGTGATTTCCTTCGCCTGTTTCTATCGCATCGCCGATGGGCTTTCGCGCATGCCATTATTTCACGGCCAGGCCGGCCCGATCAGGTTGGGCTTTCAGGATGCGCTTTATTTCAGCCTGGTCACGCAAGCGACGGTCGGCTTTGGCGACCTCACGCCGCATGATGATGGCATCAGGCTGCTGACCGGCGTGCAGGTCCTGGCGGGGCAAATCCTGCTGCTATTCGGTTTTGCCGAAATCATGCGCAGCCGCCGGGTGCGGATGACGCAGCGCGACGCAAAACGCCCCGACCCCGCCGGGGATTAAGCATTTTCAAGCCAAGTGGCTTCACTTGGCGAACCGGAAAATGCGGCCCAAAAACAGAAAGATTTTCAAGCCCAGTGGCTTCACTTGGCGACTCGGAAAATGCGACAAAACAGAGAAGCTGGCGCATGGCGGATGAACGGATGTGAATCCGCCACGCTCCAGGCGTGTTTCCGCCGTAATTCTGATATGTGATGGAAGCCGTTGAAGCAGGATATGCGCGCATGGAAACGCCAGCTTATTGGCACGGGAAAAGGGTTCTGGTGACTGGGGGGGCGGGCTTTCTTGGCTCCAACCTATGTCACGCCTTGGCCGGCATGGGGGCGCGTGTCACGGCGCTTGATGCCATGGCACCCGATGGCGGTGCGTCCCCCCGCAATCTGGAAGGGGCCGGCGTTCTGCTGGTGCGCGGCGATATCCGCGACACGGAATTGCATTCGCTCTGTGAAGGTATTGATGTGCTGTTCAATATGGCGGCGCAAACCAGCCATATGGGCGGGCAGAAGGACCCCGTAGCCGATATCGCCATCAATGCGGTGGCGCAGGTGCGCCTGATTGGCGTGATGCGTGAAGCGGCGCCGAAAGCGATTGTGGTGCATGCCTCCACCCGGCAATTTTATGGCCGCCCGCGCAGCCTGCCGGTGGATGAGCTTCATCCGGTGAACCCGCCCGATGCCAATGGCGTTTCCAAATGGGCCGGTGAGCAATATTGGCTTTTGGAAAACCGCGTGCTGCATCGCCCCGTGGTGTCCTTACGGCTGACCAATTGCTACGGGCCAAGGCTGCGCATTCGCGATGCGCGCCAGACCTTTTTGGGTATTTGGATTCGCCGCGCGCTGGAAAATGAGGCTTTTGAAGTCTGGGGGGGCGCGCAGCTACGCGACCTGACTTATGTGGATGATGTCACCAGCGCCTTTCTGATGGCAGCCGAACAAGCGGCAAACCCAGGCGTGGGCGGCCAGGTTTTCAATATCGGCGGCAGCCCGCCCATTTCTCTGCTTGATCTTGCCGCCAAGCTGATCACCGCCAATGGCGGGCTGGGCCGCTATGAATTGCGCGAATTTCCGGCCGATCGGGCGCCGATTGATATCGGGTCCTACGCGGCAGATGATCGCGCCTTCCGTTCCGCGACCGGCTGGGCGCCGGCGATTGACCTGGATAAGGGGCTGAAGCTGTCCCTTGACTGGTATCGCCAGCGCCTTGCCGATTATTTGTGACCCCGAAGCGAAAGAACGCAAAATGAATGCGCCCGTCATCACCATGATCCCCCAGGCCGATCCCGGCGCCGGGTATCGCGCCCAAAAGGCCGAAATTGACGCGGCGGTCGCGCGCGCACTCGCCAGCGGCTGGTATATCCTTGGCAAGGAAGGGGCAGCGTTTGAGGAAGAATACGCGGCCTGGCTTGGCACGCGGCGCGCGATTGGCTGCGCCAATGGCACGGATGCGCTGGCGCTGATCCTGCGCGGGCTTGGCATCGGGCCGGGGATGAGTGTCGCCACTGTTTCCCACACCGCGGTTGCCACCGTGTCCGCAATTGAAATGGTTGGCGCGACGCCACTGCTGCTGGATATTGACCCCGATACCTACACCATGGATCCGGATGAGCTGCTGAGCGTGATTGATCACCCGCCGCCCGGCCTGCCGCCTCTGCGCGCCGTGATCCCGGTGCATATTTATGGTCAGGCCAGTGATCTGGAACCGATGCTGGAAGCAACGCGCGCGGCGGGCATCGCGATGATTGAGGATTGCGCGCAATGCCATGGCGCGACGCTGAATGGGGCGAAGCTTGGCACACTTGGCACGGCTTCCGCCTTCAGCCTTTACCCCACCAAGAATCTTGGCGCTTTGGGTGATGGCGGCGTGCTGGCCACGAATGATGAGGCTCTGGCGGATCGCATCGCGGCCATTCGGCAATATGGCTGGAAGGAACGCTATATCAGCGACATGGTAGGCGTGAATTCTCGGTTGGATGAAGTGCAGGCGGCGATTTTGCGTGTGAAGCTGACCGCGCTTGATGCCGGCAATGAACGCCGCCGCGCAATTGCGGCTGCCTATGATGCCGCGCTGGCGGGTGGCCCCTACGCGCCGCCGCAGCGCCGCGCGGGGGCAGAGCATGTTTTCCATCAATATGTGCTGCGCGTGCCGGATCGTGCCGCGGTACAGGCGAAGCTGAGGGAACAAGGCATTGGTACGGGCATTCACTACCCGGTGCCGGTGCATTTGCAGCCCGCTTATCAGGGCCGCGTTCCCCTTGGCCCCGCGGGCTGCGCCGAGACCGCGGACGCCGCGCAGGAGGTGATGAGCCTGCCCATGTATCCCGAATTGACCGATGCGCAGGTGGAACGCATTTGCACTGGCTTGCGGGGACTGAAGGGCTGAATACTGTAGCTGCCTTGGCACGGGTTTGCGTTGTCAGCGTTGCCTATAACAGCGCGGCTGCCCTGCGCGGCATGCTGGGGAGCCTGCCGCCCGGCCTTGCGGTGATTGTGGTGGATAATGCAAGCCGCGATGACAGCGCGGCGGTGGCCGAAGCTGCTGGCGCGCGCGTGACCCGCAACACGGCCAATCTTGGCTTTGGCGCGGGCTGCAATATTGGCATGGCCGCGGCAGAGACTGAATTCGTGCTGCTCGCCAACCCCGATACGCGGCTGGATGCGGTGGCGATTGCGCGGCTTGTCGCCGCCGCAGATGCCTTTCCCGATGCGGCCATTCTGGCGCCCACGCTTTGCGATGAACGCGGTGAGCGTGTGCGGTCCTGGGATGTGGAGCAGCTGCATCGACGGTTGCTGGCACGCAAACGTGGCGCCGAGCCATGGCCGGAGGGGCCGCTTTGTGCGGAATTCCTCTCGGGTGCCTGCATGTTGCTGCGGGCGTCGGATGGGCTGCGCTTCGATGAAGATTTTTTTCTGTTCTATGAGGATGACGCGATTTGCGCCGCCGCCCGCGCCAAGGGGCGCAGCCTGGTGTTGGTGCCGGATGCGGTGATGCACCACGCGGGGGGAGGGTCTTCCGCGCCATCGCAAGCGCTTTCTGCCTTCAAGGCGCGGCATCTGGCCTGGAGCCGGCTGCATTACATGGCGCTGATGCGAGGTAGCGCGGCAGCACGGCGCGAAGCCTGGGCGCGGGTGTGGCACTATACGGGTAAGGCATTCGGCCACGCGCTGACGCTGCGCTTGGATAAGCTGCGCGCTGATCTGGCTGGGCTTCGCGGGACGCTGGCCTGGATGCGCGGCAAGCGCGCCTGATCGGGTTATGCCCCCAGCATCTTCCGCGCGACAATAAGCCTCATGATTTCATTCGTGCCTTCCAAAATCCGATGCACTCGCAAATCCCGCACGATTTTCTCGATGCCGTATTCCGCCAAATAGCCATAACCGCCCAGCAATTGAAGCGCATCATCCGCGACGCGAGACGCAGTATCCGTCACGAAACGCTTGGCCATGGCGCAATACATGCCGGCATCGGGTGCCTTGGCATCAAGCTTGGCACAGGCGCGCCATAACAGCGCGCGCGCCGCTTCCAATTCAATGCGCATATCGGCCAGCTTGAATTGCGTATTCTGGAAATCGCTGATCGCCTTGCCGAAGGCGCGGCGTTCCTGCGTATAGCGCAGCGCAATATCCAAGGCGGCTTCCGCGCCCCCCAAGGAACAGGCCGCGATATTCAAGCGCCCGCCATCCAGCCCCGCCATGGCGAAGCGGAAGCCCTGCCCTTCCGCGCCAAGCAAGGCATCCGCGCCGACGCGCGCATCTTCGAAAATCACCTGGCGTGTCGGCTGCGCATTCCAGCCCATCTTGCGTTCATTGGCGCCGAAGGAAAGCCCGGGCGTTTCCTTCGGGATCAGAAGCGCGGAAATGCCATCCGGGCCGTCACCACCCGTGCGCAGCATGGTCAAATAAAGATCAGATGCCCCAGCGCCCGAGATGAATTGCTTGGTGCCATTCAAGACATAGCCCTGGTTGTCGCGCGTTGCGCGCGCCTTCAGCGCTGCCGCATCGCTGCCGGAACCTGGCTCCGTCAGGCAATAGGATGCAATCGCTTCCATGGTGATCAGCTTCGGCAACCAGGCGGCGCGCTGCGCATCATTGCCGAAGCGGTCGATCATCCAGGCGACCATGTTATGGATGGACATGAAGGCGCTCACCGTCGGGCAGCCCATGGCAAGGGCTTCAAACACCACCGCCGCGTCCAAGCGTGTGAGGCCCGCGCCGCCTGATTCTTCCCGCACATAAAGCGCCGCCATGCCAAGCGCCGCCGCTTCGCGCATTTCCGCCACGGGGAAATGCTGTTCGCGGTCCCACTGCAGGGCCTTCGGCGCCAGCACATCGCGGGCGAAATCCCGTGCCACGGATTGCAGCGCGAGACTCGCTTCCGGCAATTCGAAAGCGGTCGCATTCATGGGGCGATTCCTTCGGCAATTTGCTTCATGCGCACCCTGGCCGCCGCCAGATTGCGCGCTTTCACATGGCCAAAGCCTTTGATATCGGCTGCCGCTTCGGCCCAGGTGCAAATCGCGCTGTGCGTAGCGGGTGAAAGCCTGGGCAGCAGTGCTTCAAGCCCGGCGCGATACTCGCCCGGCAGCGCGCGTTCTTCGCGCCTTTCGGTGGTGCGCGCGAAGGGATCAAGCCAGGTTCCACGCAGGAGTTTGCCATGGCGCAGCAAGCCCATCGCCTTCAGCATCCAGGGGCCAAATTCCTGTTTCACCGGCAACCCCGTATCAGGGTTCAGCTTGGTCAGGATCGGCGGGGCCAGATGCATCTCAATCCGCTGCGTGCCCGTAAAACCCTGCGTCAGCATGCTGCGCCATTCCGGCAGGCTATGCAGCCGCGCGACTTCATATTCATCCTTATAGGCCATGAGGCGATAGAATTGCCGCGCCACGGCGCGTGAGAGCCGTTCTTCGCCGGGAACCGCAGCTGCTTCCGCAGTACGGATGCGTGCCACAAAATCCTGATAGCGCCGAGCATAACGCGAAGACTGATAGGCTTTCAAATCTTCCGTGAAGCGCGCAATCATCTCATCGAGCGCCTCAGGCCCGCGCGGCGCTTCGGGGGTTTCCGTCGCGGCAATACGGCCCAGCGCAAAAGCATTTTTGTTGCGCTCCACCGCTGCACCATTCAATTCGATCGCGCGCAGGATTGCCTCGGCCGAAAGCGGCACCAACCCGCGCTGCCAGGCAAAGCCCAGCATGAAGGGATTGAGGTAGATCGCATCGCCCAAATCACGCTCAACACGCGAAAGCGCTGGAATGGTGAGTGCTTCACGGCAGGCAGCACCCAGGCTTTGCAGCATGGCGCCGTTTTCGTAGCGCGTTTCAGTATCCTTCACGAATTGCGCGGTGGGCGAGAGATCAGCATTCACAATCGCCATGCTGCGCGCGGGGCCGAGCAAGGGCCGCGCGGTGCGGCCATGCGCCACCACCATATCGGCGGCCAGCAGCAAATCTGCCTCACCGGCGGCGATGCGCGCGCCGGATAATTGATCCGCTGCCGCACCCACCGGGCCAATGCGCAACTGCGCGTAAACGCCGCCACCTTTTTGCGCGAGGCCCAAGAAATCCAGCGTGCGCACAGGCCGCCCTTCCAGATGCGCGGCCTGCGCCAGGATGGCCGCCATGGAAGACACCCCCTGCCCACCCACACCGGCAATCAGCAGATTCCACGCCTCACCT
This sequence comes from uncultured Rhodospirillales bacterium, assembly GCA_903927465.1. Lineage (GTDB taxonomy): Bacteria > Pseudomonadota > Alphaproteobacteria > Acetobacterales > Acetobacteraceae > Neoroseomonas. The sequence continues at coordinate 9,516 of CAIYMY010000169.1, forward strand.
TGAATGGCGGGCAGGCTTGGTTCGGGCGGTAGCGGTGGCAGCGTGATCGCCGCAGGACGCGCCGGTTCCGCGCCAATCAGGCTCACGAAGGACGGGCAAAAACCCTCCACACAGGAAAAATCCTGATTGCAGGCAGATTGGTCAATGCGGCGCTTGCGCCCAAAGGGCGTTTCAATCGGCTCCACCGCCAGGCAATTCGAAGCGCGGGAGCAATCGCCGCAATCCTCACAAATACGCGGATTAATCGCAATGCGGCGATTGGCACGCGGCGCCAAATCGCGCTTGCGCTTGCGGCGGCGTTCGGTTGCGCATTCCTGATCATAGATGATGACGGTGACACCCTTCACCGCGCGCAATTCCTTCTGCACGGCATCAAGCCGCGAACGGTGATGAAAGCCAACCGTCGCAGGGATCAGCGGATCGCCGCGATGCCGATCCGGATCGTCGGAAACAACCTCAATCCGTCCCACACCTTCGCCATGCAATTGCGCGGCGATGTGGGGTACATCAATCTCGCCTTCCGGGGTTTGGCCGCCGGTCATGGCAACCGCGCTATTCACCAGAATCTTGAAGGTGATATTGGCCTTGGCGGCGACAGCGAAGCGCACAGAAAGACTGCCGGAATGGGCATAGGTGCCATCGCCCATATTGGCGAAGATGTGTTCCTGGCTGGTGAAATGTTCCTGCCCAATCCAGGCGGAGCCCTCGCCGCCCATTTGGCAGAAGAAATCCGTATCGCGATTCATGAAGCGCGCGAGGTAATGGCAGCCAATGCCAGCCAAGGCGCGGCTGCCTTCCGGCACGCGGGTTGAAGTATTGTGCGGGCAGCCCGGGCAGAAATACGGGTCGCGCCCATGCACCGGCGCTTGGTCTCCTTCGGCCAGGGCTTGCAGCGCCGCCATGCGCGCAATCAGCGCATTGGTACGGAAGGCTTGCGGCAAGCGGGCAAATAGCGCGCGCAAGATCGCGGCGGAATCAAGCTCACTCAGATCTGACAATAAGGGCCGCCCGGCTTCGTCACGCTTGCCGGTGATGCGCGGACGGCGATCCATATGAAAAAGCGCATCGCGCAACTGCCATTCCAGGAAAGAACGGCGATCTTCGATCACCAGAATTTCATCAAGCCCCTCGGCAAAACCGCGCGCAGCATCGGCATCCAAGGGCCAAGCCAGGCCCACCTTCCAAACGCGCAAACCTTGGGCGCGGGCGAAATCTTCCGAAATGCCAGCTTCAGCCAAAGCCTGACGCAACACCGTAAAAGCCTTGCCACGCACGGCGATGCCGAATCGCGCATCGGCGCTATCCAGCACCATGCGGTCAATGCCATTGGTTCGCGCAAAGGCATTGGCGCGCGGCAGCTTCACATGCCGCAGGCGTTCTTCCTGCAACATCGGCGTATCGGTCGCGCGGATATGCACACCATCAGGCGGTGTCATCATGCCCTGCGGTTCGCGCGTGGCGTAAAGTGCGGGGTCCAGCATCACCGTCATGGTCGCATCCATGGTGTCGGCCACGCATTTCATGCCAACCCAAGTGCCGGCGTAACGGCTGAGCGCAATCCCCTTCAGCCCATATTCCAATACCTCCCCCACATCGGCCGGATCGAGCATGGGGATTTCCAGATCCATAAAGGCATATTCGCAGCCCGAAGTGATCGTGGAGGATTTGGATGAAGGATCATCCCCCGCCAACGCCAATACTCCACCCAGCGGCGCGCTGCCCGCGGAATTGGCATGGCGCAGCACATCGCCGGAACGATCCACCCCCGGCCCCTTGCCGTACCAAATGCCGAAAACACCATCCAAGCGCGCCCCGGGTGTCAGATGCACCTGCTGCGAACCCCAAATAGCGGTCGCGGCCAAATCCTCATTCAACCCAGGCTGGAACACCACATCATGCGCGCGGAGCCTTTCCGCTTGGCGCGCCAATTCCCGGTCAAAAGCGCCAAGAGGCGATCCGCGATAGCCAGAAATGAAGCCACCGGTACGAAAGCCCTGCGCGGCATCCATTTCCTGCCGCAGCATGGGCAGGCGCACCAGCGCATGCGTCCCGGTCAGCAGGACGGGGCCTGAGCGGGCTTCCCAACGTTCTTCGAGCGTGGCCTCTGGCCGGATGATGCTTCCCATGGGGCCTATTGTGGCGATTGGCGAGGCGAATGCCAATCGCTTTGTGAGGGCTCAATGCTGGGCCTCGGCTTGATCAAAATGCGACTTGATCGTGTGGAAGATGCACAGCACCCCCAAGCCGATCAGCCCGAAGCCGAAAATGCTCATGCCGATATCCTGCGCCGCCGCGGCGGTGAAAAGGCCGAGCAGCGCAAGCAGGCCGTAAAGGCCGAGGAAGAAAACGCGGGCACCGGTCATGGCGGTGGGTCCTTTCCAGGTTGATCGTCAAACAGGATCCGGGCGGCGGCGCCTTCCAGATCATCATATTGGCGCGAGCGCAGCGCCCAGAGAAAACCAATCAGGCCAAGCGCGCCGAGCAGCAGCGAAACCGGCACCAGCAGGATCAAGGCTTCCACGTTAAACCCTCCCCGCGCGCAAAGCATTGGCGATGACAATGAGGGATGATGAAGCCATGACAAGCGCCGCGATCAGTGGATTGACCAGCCCAGAAATCGCCGCCGGCACGGCAATGACATTATAGGCAAGCGAAAAGCCTATATTCTGCCGCGCCAGAATTTGTGCGCGGCGCGCGATGCGGATCGCTTCCGGCAGCACGACCAGGCCTTCGCGTTGCAGCACGATATCGGCTGTGGTTTGTGCAAGGTCCGTGGCGCCCGCAGGGCTTGCCGCAACATGCGCCGCGGCAAGGGCAGCGGTATCATTGATGCCGTCGCCAACCATCAGCGGCTTCCGGCCTGCAGCCTTCAGGCTTTTGATGTAAGCGGCCTTGGCGTGTGGATCAGCCTCCGCCCGCCAGGTTGCAATTCCGGAAGCGATGGCGGCGGAGGCAACCGCGCCTGGGCCATCGCCGGAAAGCAATTCCACCGGCAGACCAAGCGCCTTCAGATCAGCAACCGCTTGCAGCGCATCCGCGCGCAGCCGATCAGCGAAGCGGAAGATAACCGGCGCGGCGTCAGCGCCCGCGCGAAACACCAACACCATGCCATCGCTGACACCCGCGACATCGCAAAACACCGGCGATCCCAAACGCGCCGCGCCCGCTTCCAAACCCTGCCCAGGTATTTCGCGCGTGCCTTGCATCAGGGGCGCTTCAGGGCAAGCGCGCACCAGCGCCTTCGCCAAGGGGTGCCGCGATGCGCGCGCCATGCCCGCCGCCGCGCGCAATGTCTGCGGGTCCTGGCCTTCCGGGATTAGCACCGGGCGGCCTTCGGTCAGGGTGCCGGTCTTGTCCAGCACCGCGCAATCCGCCGTGGCCAAACGTTCCAGCGCAGTTGGTGAGGCAACCAGCACGCCGCGTTTGAACAAGGCGCCATTCGCCACCACCTGCACAGCCGGCACCGCAATCGCCAAGCCACAAGGGCAAGTGATCAGCAGCACGCAAACCGCATTCACCAAGGCTTCTTGCCACAGCGCGCCAAAGCCCAGCCACCATAGCAGGAAAGTAGCGACGGCAATGGCATGGGCAATCGGCACATAAAACCGCGCCGCGCGATCCGCGATGGAAACAAAGCGGCCCTTGGATTGTTCTGCCGCTTCCAACAGCCGCGCCATGGCGGCGAGGGAGCCATCACGCGCCGGGGCTGTTACTTCCAGCGTGAAGGGCGCGCCCATATTCACCGCGCCCGCAGGCAAGGCGGCACCCAAGGCAAAGCCGCGTGGCAGGCTTTCACCGGTGATCGCTGCTGTATCCAGCAGGGTTTCAACACCGGCCTGTCCATCCAGACGCAAGGTCTCACCCGCCGCGATCTGCACGCATTGCCCCGCTTCCACGGACGCCGCGGGCACCAGGCGGGTTGTGCCATCGGTAGCGATCAGCGCCACCATGCCATCCTGAAGTGCCAGCAATTCCGCCACTGCCTGCCGCGCCTTCTTCCGCGCGGCGCGATCCAGGACGCGGCCCGCGAGCAGCAGCGCAAGCAGTGCCGTTGCGCCATCAAACCAAGTATAGGGGCCGTTGCGGAAGGTCTCAATCAGGCTCATGCTCGTAGTCGCCAGCACGCCAAGTGAGACCGCCATATCCATATTCACGCGCCCCGCGCGGAGCGCATTGGTGGCGGAACGATAGAAGGGCATGCCCGCGACCAGCACCGTCGGCAGGCCAATCAGCGCCGCCAGCCAATGCATGAATTCGCGCGTATGGGCGCCCATATCCTCGCCCACCCAGACGGCGATGGAAACCAGCATCACATTCATCGCGCCAAAGGCAGCGATACCAAGCGCGCGGATCAATGTGCGGCCTTCGACATCCTCAGCAGCACGCAAGCAAGCAGGCGTATAGGGTGCCACGCGAAACCCAAAGCGCGACAGCAGCGCGATCAATTCATTGCCACGCGCGGCAGGGCCACGCCAACGCAGATCAAGCCGGCGTGTGGAGAAGGAAACACGCGCATTGATCACATCAGCTTCCGCTGCCAGGGCCTGTTCCACCAACCAGACACAGGCGCCGCAGGTAAGGCCCGAGATCATCAGTTCAAGCGATTTCACTCCATCCGCGTCTTCGCGGATCAATGGCAGCGCATCAAAAGCTGGGGCTGAGATTTCCGGACGCAGCACGCCATCCGCGCTTTCGCGCCGGCGATAAAACGCATCCAGCCCAAGGCCGCGCACCAGGCCGTAAGCTGCCTCACACCCCGTGCAACAAAAGCGCCCCTGACCAGGCGCCAGCAACGCGCCGCAATGGGCGCAGGCGGCAGCGCTTTGCGGCGCTTCAGCAATCAAGGGGCGCTTGAGATCGGTCATGGCAAGATGAAGCGCTTGCGCAAATCAAAAGCCGTGCCGGCTTCATCGAAAAACGTGAGCCGCGCTTCCCATTGCCCGGCGCGGAGTGGTTCCAACCGCGCCGCAAAACGCCCATGGCCAGTGGCCGCAAAGCCAAGCGGCACCTCAACGCCTTCCAGCGGGCGCAGCATGACGCCCTCAACACGGCCATGGAGTGGTTGTTGCGCAGCGTCCTGCATGGCAAGGCGCAACACACCGGCTTCAAGCGCAATATCGCCACGCCAGCCCAGCGCATCCTGCCGCGCGGCTTCCGTCAGCACTTGGTCATAGCCGCGGCCGCGTTCATAAGCGCGCGGCACAGTAACACCCGTGAAGGTGGAAAGCGCAAACCACACCAACAGCGCATTCACCGCCACCACCAGCGCCATGCCGCCCACAAATACCCAAGGGATCCAGCGCCCACGCTTCGGGTCATAGTCGCGTTGCATGGTCATGCTCATGGTTTCGGTCCCAGAAAAGCGCTGCTTTGGCTGGTCGCCAGCCGGCCCGCGTCATCAAGCAAGCGAAAGGTGATGGGGGTTGATTCTGCCAGTTGCGCCATGGGCGGGGCGGTGACAAAAACGCGGTATTGCGTGATGCCATCAGCGCGGCGCGCCAATGGGTAATGCCCTTCGCCCTGTGCTTCCACATCCTGCACGACCATGCGCAAACCTGCCGGCCCTTCAAGCCGCAGACTGAGTGGCGACTCATCATGGGTTTTGTTCACGATCTTCACCGTATAGGCATTGCGGATGCCGCCATCCGCCAAGCGCACGAAAAGCGGCGCGCGATCGGGCAGCACCGTGACATCAAGCGTCGAGCGCATCAGGAAGGCGCCCAGCATCACCAACGCCACGACAGAAAGCGCGGCGCCATACATGATGGTGCGCGGGCGGATGAAGCGCGGGACGCGACGCGCGTCCATACCCACCTGTTGGCGTTGTGGCCCCGGAGGAAGCGCGGCGGCAGCAGCCGCGCTGGCTGATAGATTCGCTAGCGTTTCAAAAGCAACCAACCCCTTCGGGCGCCCCAACTTGCCCATGACGGAATCGCAGGCATCAATGCAAAGCCCGCAGCCAATGCATTCAAGCTGCTGACCGTCTCGGATATCAATGCCTGTCGGGCAGACATGCACGCAGGCCGCGCAATCAACGCAATCGCCAACCCCATCAGCCTTGGCCTTGCCCCGCGGTTCGCCGCGCCAATCACGATAGGTCACAACCAGCGAGTTTTCATCCAGCATCGCGGCCTGAAAGCGTGGCCAAGGGCACATATAGACGCAGACCTGTTCGCGTGCCCAACCGGCGAGCAGATAGGTAAAACCAGCAAACAACGCGAAGAAGAAATAAACCATGGCGCCGGCATCGCCCGTGAAGAATTGCCGCGTGATGGTTGGCGCATCATTGAAATACATGATCCAGGCACCGCCTGTGGCACCCGCGATCAATACCCAGGCGCCGTGCTTAGCGACCTTCCGCGACCAATAGGCACCATTGCGTGGCCCTGCATCCAACTTCATGCGCGCATTGCGATCACCTTCAATCCATCGCTCCACGAACATGAAAAGATCGGTCCAGACGGTTTGCGGGCAGGTGAAACCGCACCAAAGCCGCCCGAACAGCGAAGAAACCGCAAATAGCGCGAAGGCCCCCAGGATCAGCGCGCCAGCCAGGAAATAGATTTCCTGCGGCCAGATTTCGATCCAGAGGAAGAACAGCCGCGCATTGGTCATATCCACCAGCACAGCCTGATCAGGCATGCCCGGGCCACGATCCCAGCGCAGCCAGGGCACAAGGTAGTAAAGCGCAAGGCAGAGGATCAGTACTGCCCATTTCACGCTGCGCACCTTGCCGAAGACCGCCTTCGGATAGACACGCTGGCGATCCGCATAAAGCGAGGGCGGGGCAGCTTCCGCAGCCTCAGGCTTCAGCTTCTCGGGGGTTTTGATCTCGCCCATGGGAACAGACCGCGCTTTTCCTATTCACCGCCGCCGAGGCTATGCACATAAACCGTCAGCATATTGATGATGGCGGGATCAAGCCGCTTGCCCCAGCTTGGCATCACGCCAGCGCGCGCATTGGAAATGCTCTGCACGATGGAAGCCTTATCAGCACCATAAAGCCAGATCTGATCGTTCAAGCGCGGCGCGCCGAGGTCGCGATTGCCCTCGCCTTTCTCGCCGTGGCAGGCAACGCAGTTCTCGGCGAAAAGCGCAGCACCACGGGTAGCGGCGGCCTGATCGGTTGCGCGGTTGGTCAGTGACAGCACGTGTTCCGCCACATCATTCACCTGCGGGCGCGTCAGAATACCATCTGCCAGAAAACGCGGCATCATGCTTTGGCGCTGATCATCGCTTTCATTCGCGCGCACACCATGAGTGATGGTGTGATGGATGGCTTCAAGGCTGCCGCCCCAAATCCATTCATCATCGGCAAGAGACGGAAAACCACCCAAAGCCCCCTGCCCGCCTGCGCCATGGCAGCTTGCGCAATTATTGGCGAAAGCACCGCGCCCGCCGGCCATGGCAAAGGCACGCAATTCCGGATCAGCTGCAATCTGCTGCGGCGTTGCCGCGCGCAGGCGCGACATCATGGGCGCCATGCGCGCTTCCGCCTGCTGCACATCCCGCACCACCGCTTCACGCGCAATCCAGCCAGAAGTACCTGTCGCACCCGGAATGGGAAGCGCCGGATAAATCACCACCCAAACTAGGGCGAAAGCGATGGTCGCGTAGAAGGTCCACAGCCACCATTTGGGTAAAGGCGTATTGAGTTCCTTCAGCCCATCCCATTCATGGCCGGTGGTGTTCTGACCGCTCAGGCTGTCTTTTTCGATTTTCGTTGGCATCACCGTTACTCCTCAAGAACGGGGCTGCGCGCGGTCATCGCGCAGCGGCATATCGGCAAGGGATTCGAAATGCTTGCGCCGCGAAGGCCGCATCACGAACCAGAGCATCCCGAGGAACAGGGCAAAGAACCAAACCACCCAAAGGGCGCGGAGCGCGGGGTAGAGTTCAACCAAGTTTTCCATGTGCTGGCCTCCCCCTTACTGCTGACGCAGCTGCGCCGGCATCACATCGCGGAAATCCACGAGTGTGCCGAGCATTTGCAGATAAGCGACCAGCGCATCCATTTCCGTGATGCGCACGGGATCACCATCGAAAGCACCCTGCCGCGCGCGCGCATAACGGCCATTGAAGCCCGTTGCATCCGCATCCGGCCGCGCTTGCGCTTCAAGATCGGCCTTGGCATTGGCGATCATCTCATCGTTGTAAGGCACACCCACCACGCGGAGTGCCCGCAGATGATCAGCCACGCGTTCATAATCCAAAGGCCGATCAAGGAAGGAATAGGGCGGCATGATGGAAGCCGGCACCACGGCGCGTGGTGAGCGCAAATGCGCCGCATGCCAATCATCCGAATAGCGGCCACCAACACGCGCAAGATCAGGCCCGGTGCGTTTTGAGCCCCATTGGAAAGGGTGGTCATACATGCTTTCCGCCGCCAGGCTGAAATGGCCGTAGCGTTCCAATTCATCGCGGAAGGGGCGCACCATTTGGCTATGGCACAGATAGCAACCTTCGCGCACATAGATATTGCGCCCCATTTGCTCAAGCGGCGTATAGGGCCGCATGCCCTGCACGCGTTCAATGGTGGTTTCCACTGCAAAAAGCGGCACGATCTGCACCAGGCCGCCGATGGAAACCGTCAACAGCGTCAGCACACCCATCAGGACAACATTGCGTTCAATGACGCCGTGATCACGAAGCCAGCGGAACATTTGCCAATCCTCCTTCTATTCCGCCGCGACGGCATGGGCAGGGGCAAAGCGCGGCGCGGGTTCCGCAGCTTCCCCTTCAGTGACGGTCTTCCACAAATTGAAGGCCATGATCAGCGCGCCGGTCAGGTACAAAACACCGCCGAGTGCACGGATGACGTAATAGGGGTGCATGGCTTCCACCGTTTCCACGAAGGAATATTGCAGGAAGCCGAGTTCATCATAGGCGCGCCACATCAGGCCCTGCATGATGCCGGATACCCACATGGCGGTGATGTAGAACACAATGCCAAGGGTCGCGATCCAGAAATGCCAGGAGATCAGGCGTTCGCTCCAGATGCTTTTCTTCTGCCAAAGTACAGGGAAAAGATAGTAAAGCGCACCGAAGGTGATGAAGCCAACCCAGCCCATCGCACCGGAATGCACATGGCCGATGGTCCAATCCGTGTAATGCGACAGACCATTGACGGCCTTGATGGACATGACCGGGCCTTCAAAGGTGGACATGCCGTAAAAGCCCAACGCGGCAACAGAAAAGCGCAGCGACGGATTGGTGCGGAGCTTGTCCCAAGCGCCCGAGAGTGTCATCAGGCCGTTGATCATGAGATCGG
>CAIYMY010000170.1 GCA_903927465.1 uncultured Rhodospirillales bacterium
CAGATGGGCAGGATGTGTTTTTTCACGCCTCTGCCCTGACAGAATCAGGCATTGAGCCGCCAGATACCGGCGATAAGCTGGTCTGCGAAATGGGTGCTGACCGGCAAGGCCGGCGCCTGATCACGCGGATCATGCAGCTGAAGAAGGGCGAAGGCGGTGGCGAAGCGCGCCCGCCGCGTCGTGAATTCGGCGGCGGTGGTGGCTTTGGGGATCGTCCCCCGCGCCGCGATTTCGGGGATCGCCCCCCGCGCCGTGATTTCGGCGGCGGCGGCGGCTTCGGTGGCGGCGGTGGCGGCTTCAATAGTGGCGGCGGCTTTGGGGATCGTCCCCCGCGCCGTGATTTTGGCGATCGTCCCCCGCGTCGTGATTTCGGCGGCGGCGCCCCCGGCGGTTTCGGCGGCGGTGGTGCAGGTGGCTTTGGTGGTGGCGGTGCCGGTGGCTTTGGTGACCGTCCCCCACGTCGTGATTTCGGGGATCGTCCACCGCCGCGACGCGAATTCAACCGCGATGAAAGCGGCCCGACCTATGACATTGCCGGCACGGTCAAGTGGTTTGACCAGGTGCGCGGCTTTGGCTTCGTGACGCCGGAAGATGGCGGCCAGGATGTCTTCTTGCATTCTTCGGTGCTGCAACGCGCCGGTAAGCAGGATGTGCAGCAGGGCGAAAAGGTAGCCCTTGAAGTGCGTGATGGTCAGCGCGGCCGCCAGGCCGTGAATATGAAGGACTGAACCACGTCGCTGCGCGGCTTTCGGGCGGCGCTGATGAAGTGATGGGAAAAGCGAGGGGGCATGCCTCCTCGCTTTTTTCGTGGCGCAAGACCACCCTGGTTGTTTCTATTTCTGATTGAGAAAACCTAAGACCAGGACGGTATTTTTACCGAATTTCAATAAAAAACCCTTTTTTTCAATGGTTTATTTAACTGTTTTTTCATTTCCATCTGAGAAATTGACGTTGTCCCGAAAACCGGGCGCAGCGAAGGGAAAATCCCATGAATCTGAATTCTGTTAATACCAACATTGGGGCGATGACCGCCCTTCAATCCTTGAACCGGACCAATGATGCTCTGGCCGTTGTCCAGAAGCGCGTTTCCACCGGCTTTCGGGTTTCAGACGCGAAGGATGATGGCGGCGCTTTCGCAGTTGCGCAGTCCGTGCGTGGCGATGTAGCCGGTCTGACTGCCGCAAATGAACAATTGGGGGGCCTTAAGGGTATCATTGATGTCACCCTTCAGGGGTTAAACCAGGTCTCCACAACTATGGTGGAATTGCGCACTGTGCTGACACGCCTTGCGGATGGTACGATCAATACTGAACAGCGCGCCCAGTATAATCAACAATATGATCAGCTTCGCACGCAGGTGGAACGCTTCATTGACGATGCCACTTATAACGGGCGCACGCTTTTGAGCGTCGATGCCGCTGCCGGCGGCGGAGACATTGCCACGACCCGAAATGAAATCGGGTCCTTACTCACCATTGTGGCTTTTGATGGGGCCACAGACTTCGTTGTGGCTGCCGCACCAGCTGATGATGTCGCGGCGCGCACCGCCATCACCGGTGACTGGACGACCGTCAATGCAAGCATCAATGACGCACTTAATCGCCTTGGCTCAGATGCGCGGTACATCGATTCGCAAGTCGGTTACAACCGCGACAAGCTTGATGCCGTGGAAGGTGGCTTGGGCGCCTTGATTGATGCCGATATCGCCAAGGAAGCCGCGCGACTTCAGGCCTTGCAGATCCGCCAACAGCTTGGCACGCAAACTCTTTCCATCACGAACCAGGCACCGCAGGCACTGCTTTCCCTGTTTGGTAGATGATCTGATCTTTTCTGCATGGCCCAACCCGCATTTGGGTTGTCCGCAGATTTGTTCAAAACCGCAGCGCACGCGCTGCGGTTTTTCGTCTAAATAGATCTGGCGCCAAGGCGCGATTTGCCTTGAAATTTTTCAAAAAATTCAAAAATTTTCCAGATTTTTACTAAGAATTATATTTTTTCTTCGAAGATCATCGTGACCCAAAATGGGTTCGAAGCAAAGGAAAAATTCCGATGAGCATTACATCCGTCAACACCAATACCAGTGCCATGATGGCGCTTCAGTCGCTCAATCGCACTAATGAGGCGCTGGCCCAGGTTCAAAAGCGCGTCTCGACCGGATATCGCGTCGCGGATGCCAAGGATGATGGCGGTGCTTTCGCCATAGCCCAGACAGTGCGCGCCGATACGGCCACACTCAATGCTGTCAATGAACAAATGGGCGGCATGCGTGGTTTGGTTGACATTTCCCTGACCTCGCTTGAGCAGGTTTCCAACACCATGATTGAAGTGCGCACGGTGCTGACCAGGCTTGCCGATGGCACCATCAATGACCAGGCGCGCAACCAGTACAACCAGCAATATGAACAACTGCGCACGCAGATTACCAGTTTTCTTGCCGATGCGGATTACAATGGCCGCAATCTTCTGACCGGGACTTCACCGGCAGATGATATTGTAGCAATGCGCAATGAATCTGCCGACGCTGCGGATCTCTATACGCTGGCCGCTTTGGGGCCTGATGCGAATTTCATCGTCTCCGCTGGTCCCTTTGCTACTGCCGCCGATGCCCAGGCAGCCCTTACGCCCAGCACCGGCGATTTCGACAGCATCAATAATGTCATCAATGATGCCATGAACCGCCTGGGGTCCGATGCGCGCTACCTTGATGCGCAAATCAATTACAACCGCGACAAGGTTGATTCGATCGAAAGCGGCCTTGGTTCCTTGATTGACGCTGATCTGGCCAAGGAATCCGCACGCCTCCAGGCGCTGCAGATCCGCCAGCAGCTTGGCACGCAAACACTGTCCATCGCGAACCAGGCGCCGCAGTTCCTGACATCACTCTTCGGCGGTCGGTGATGCCGTGAAGACCCTTGGCCGGTATCCGCCGGCCAAGGGCTTCAGCCGAAGCGCCGCGGCCTGATTCCGGCGTGAAACCAGCTGATCATCGAATAAATGTCATAGACCGGCAGGCCAAGCGCATCACGCAGCGCCGCCGCATAGGGCGGCATATTGGTGCATTCCAGCACAATGGCGCCCACATCCGGATGCTGCGCGATCAACTCGCGCCCGGCATCCAGAATATCCTGTGTCGCCAGATCAATATCCATATCCTGGTGATCGGCACGGATCAGGACGCGGAAAAACTCCCGCCCACCTTCCGTGCCGACACAGGGGATATCGCGCGGCACACCGGCGGCATCCAGATGCGCCGGCGTCAGTGATTGCTTGCTGACGGTAATCACGCCAACGCGCTTGCCGGGCGGCAATGTAGCTTGCACCCAAGGCACCTGCATTAGCGATGATGTCGCCACGGGCACCTGCGCCGCTTCCGCCAATTCGCGCTGGAACAGGGATAGGAAGCCGCAATTGGTGGTGATGGCCTCGGCTCCCAGATCGACCAATTCCTGCGCCGCCGCGATGAAGTCCGGCAAAAGCCCCTTGGCGCCAAGCAGCACCACCTTTTCCGGCGTCGCACCGCGCACGACGCGAAACAGCACGGGGAAGGGCCAGGTCTCGCCATTGCCCATATCGCCAGGGATCCTGGGGAAGCGCGCTTCAAGCATTAATATGCCAAGCGGCGCGCCATAGATGGATTTGCCGCCGCGTGCGATGCGCGGCGCTGCATTTGGGCTGTTCATTCGTATAGCTTAGATGGCTAAGATGCCCGTCAACAATCCCGGGGAGTTTCAAACCATGCACTTTCGTCTGCTTGCCGCGCTTTTCGCCGGCCTGATCGCCTCGCCCGTTCTGGCGCAGGGCGATGCTTGGCCCAACCGCCCTATCACGCTGATGGGTGGATTCCCCAATGGCGCCGGCACGGATATCTATGCGCGGCGCTTGGCAGAGCCGCTTTCCCGCGCGCTCGGCCAGCCCGTGGTGGTGGATAGTCGCACCGGGGCCGGGGGCAATATCGGGTCAGACTTCGTCGCGAAATCCAGGCCCGATGGCTACACCTTCTATTTCGGCACCGCCGGCACGCATGCCATCAATGCTGCGCTGTATAAGAACCTGCCCTTTGATGTGCAGCGGGATTTCACCCCCGTTGTGCTGCTCGGCGATGTGCCCAATGTCATGATCGTGAGCCCGGAAAAGCGCCCGCAATTCCAGAATTGCGCGCAGGTGCTGGCGGCGGCGCGGGCACGGCCACAGGCGGTTTCCTATGGCTCAACCGGCAATGGTGCCTCAACTCATCTGGCTGGGGTGCAATTCGCCATCGCTGCCAATCTTGACCTGCTGCATGTGCCCTATCGCGGGCAGCCCGGCGCCATGACGTCCTTGCTGGCGGGTGATACTGACCTGTTCTTCAACCAATCCGGCGCGGCCATGGGGCCGATTCGCCAAGGCCAGGTCCGGCCGCTGGCGGTGATGAGCCCAGCCCGGCTCGCGGCCCTGCCGGATGTGCCCACGGTCGCTGAGGCTTGCGGGACAGCGCCCATGGATACCAGCACCTGGTATGCCATCCTGGCCCCGGCCGGCCTGCCGGACCCGATCTTGCGGCGCATGAATACTGAGGTGAACCGCATCATCACCACGCCCGAATTCCGCACCTGGCTGGTGCAGGATCAGGCCATCACGCCCCCCGCCGCGCCCAATTCGCCGGAGCAATTCCGCGAAACCCTGGCCCGCGACATTACCCGTTGGGCGGAAGTGGTGCGCCGGTCTGGTGCCACGGTGGATTGAACCCGCCCATCATCTTGCAAGCCCGCGCGCGCAGCCCTAATCGGGGGATAAATCGGAGCAAAAACAATGGATATGCATCATTCCCAGGAAGCCCATGCCGAAATCCGTGAGGAAGTGCGCAAGCTCTGCGCGCGCTTCCCGGGCGAATATTGGCGTGAACTTGATACCCGCCGCGGCTATCCGACGGAATTCGTCAAGGCGCTGACCGATGCCGGCTGGCTCGCTGCGCTGATCCCGGAAGAATTTGGCGGGTCTGGCCTGCCGCTTTCGGCTGCCGCTGCGATTCTGGAAGAAATTCATGCCACGGGCTGCAATGCGGCTGCCTGTCACGCGCAAATGTACATCATGGGCACCATCCTGAAGCATGGCAGCCTGGAACAGAAGCAGAAGTACCTGCCGAAAATCGCCACCGGCGAATTGCGCCTGCAAGCCTTTGGCGTGACGGAGCCCACCAGCGGCACCGATACGACCAGCCTGCGGACCTTCGCGCAAAAGCAGGGCGAAAAATACATCGTCAATGGCCAGAAGATCTGGACCAGCCGTGCGGAACATTCCGATCTGATGCTGCTGCTGGCGCGCACCACGCCGCGCGATCAGGTGGCCAAGCGCACCGATGGGCTTTCCACCTTCATCGTGGATATGAAGCAGGCGCTCGGCAATGGTCTGACCATCCGCCCAATCCGCACCATGATGAACCATAATTCCTGCGAGGTCTTCTTCGACAATATGGAAGTGCCGGCGGAAAACCTGGTCGGCCAGGAAGGCAAGGGCTTCCGTTATATTCTGGATGGCATGAATGCCGAACGCCTGCTGATTGCAGCCGAGACCATTGGCGATGCCAAATGGTTCATCAATAAATCAGTTGATTATTCCAAGCAGCGCGTGCTGTTCGGTCGCCCGATTGGCCAGAATCAAGGCGTGCAATTCCCGATCGCCAAGGCCTATGCCGAGATGCGCGCTGCCGAAGCGCTGATCCAGAAGGGCTTGGAGAAATTCGAAGCCGGCCTGCCCTGCGGCGAGGAAGCCAATATGGGCAAGATGCTCGGCGCCGATGCGGCCTGGGCGGCGGCGGAAGCTTGCGTGCAGACCCATGGCGGCTTTGGCTTTGCCGAGGAATATGATGTGGAACGCAAATTCCGTGAAGCGCGGCTTTATCAAGTGGCGCCGATCAGCACCAATCTGGTGCTGAGTTATATCGGCGAGCATGTCCTCGGGATGCCGCGGTCCTACTGATGGCCTCTCAGCCTTTGAAGGGCCTGTTCGTCGTTTCGATGGAACAGGCCGTGGCCGCCCCATACTGTGCGTCTCGGCTGGCGGATGCCGGGGCGCGCGTCATCAAGATCGAAAGGCAGGAAGGCGATTTCGCCCGCGCCTATGACGCGGTGGCGAATGGGCAATCCAGCTATTTCATCTGGCTCAATCGCGGCAAGGAGAGCCTTTGCCTTGATATCAAAAAGCCGGATGACAAGGCGCTGCTCGAAAACCTGATCGCCAAGGCAGATGTGTTCATCCAGAACCTGGCACCTGGCGCAATGGGGCGGGCTGGCTTTGGCTCGGCTGAATTGCGCGCCAAGCACCCGCGGCTGATTACCGTTGATATTTCGGGCTATGGTGAGGATGGCGAATACGCCGCCATGAAGGCCTATGACCTTCTGGTGCAGGCGGAAAGTGGCTTGGCTTATGTGACAGGCCGCGCCGAAGGGCCGGGACGCGTGGGCGTTTCGGCCTGCGATATTGCCTGCGGCATGCATGCCTATGCGGCGGTGTTGGAAGCGCTGATTGATCGCGGCATCACCGGCCAGGGCAAGGGCATTGCCGTCAGCCTGTTTGATGGCATGGCGGATTGGATGACAGTGCCGCTGTTGCAATATGAAGGCACCGGCCGGAACCCGCCGCGCATCGGCATGGCGCATCCTTCCATCTGCCCCTATGGCGCCTTCACCACCAAGGATGGCGCCGATGTGCTGATCGCGATCCAGAATGAGCGTGAATGGGCCGGCTTCTGCGCCCATTTCCTGGATGAGCCTGATCTGCCTGAGCGTGAGGGCTTCCGCGTCAATAATGAACGTGTCGCGAATCGACCGATGGTGGATGGCCATATCGGCAAGATGTTCGCGACCCTGACGCGCGAAGAATGCGCGGCCAAGTTGCGTCGTGCCAATATTGCCTTTGGCTTCATCAATGATTGCGGCGGCTTGCGCGACCATCCGGCGCTACGCCGCGTGACGGTGGAAACCGAAAAGGGCCCGATCAAGATCGGCGCGCCGCCGGCGAAGCTTTCTGATGGGGCGCGCAGTCTGGGGGCTGTGCCGCGTCTTGGGGAGCATTCGGCGTCCATTCGGGCGGAATTCGGCGGATAGACCGGGCAGGGGGCTGGAACACGCCTCCCCGCGCGCCAATTTCAATGACAGTTTCAAGTCAACGGAGAGATCCTTCAATGCAACGTCGTCATGTTCTGGGTTTGGCTGGCGCTGCCGCGCTGGCGCCACTTGCTCGTCCGGCCCTGGCGCAAGCCTGGCCCTCTGGCCCCGGCAGGTTGGTGGTGCCCTTCGCCGCCGGCGGCCCCACCGATATTCCAGCGCGCTTGCTTGCGGATGAAATGTCCAAATTCCTGCCGGCACGCCTGGTGGTGGAAAACCGCACTGGCTCGGGCGTCGTGATCGGCACTGATCTGGTCAGCAAGGCGCCCAAGGATGGGCAGACAATCCTCTACACCACCATCGCCCATGCCTGCCTGCGCGCGCTTTTTGATCGCCTGCCTTTTGATCCGGTCGCGGATTTCATGCCCACCACCTATATCGGGCAAATCCCGATGATCATGCTGGTCAATAAGGACCTGCCTGCGCGGAACCTGCCGGAGCTGATTGACCTGCTGCGCAAGAACCCCGGCAAGTATGATTACGCGTCCAGCGGCAATGGCGGCGCGGTGCATTTGGCGAGTGAGCTGTTCCTGCACATGGCGGGCGGCCTCAAATGCAATCATATCCCCTTCCGCGGGTCATCCGCCGCCATGCCGGAAGTGCTTTCCGGGCGCATCCCCATCATGCTGGATGTTGCGGCGGCTGCACTCCCTTACTTGCAGCGCGGCGAATTGCGGGCGCTTGCGATCAGCACCAAGGAACGCATGCCCTATGCGCGCGAACTGCCGACCTTCATCGAAGGCGGGGTTGCGGGGTATGAGGCCTATACATGGCACATGGCGCTGGTGCCTTCAGGGACACCAGCCGCAACGGTGCAGGCCATCAACACTGCCTTCAACCGGGCTCTGTCGCAGGATTCGGTGAAGAACAGGCTTGGCGAAATGACCATGGAGGTCACTTCCAACAGCACGCCGGAAAGCGCGGCGCGCTTCCTGGCCGCCGAAATGGCGAAGTGGGAGCCGATCATCCGCGCTGCCGGCATCAAGCCGAATTGATCTTGTGCGGGCGGGGGTCGGCCCTCGCCCGCTTCATTTGCATTGCCACTGAAAGGCCAAGGTCATGACCAATCTACCCGCCTCCATGAATTTCATTGACCATGGCAAGGGTGGCGGGCCAGAGGTCTTGGTGCCGGCGCAAACCGCCCTGCCGATACCGGCGGCGGATGAGGTGCTGATCCGTGTCATGGCGACAGGCGTCAATCGCCCGGATGTGGCGCAGCGTGAGGGCAGCTACCCGCCACCGCCTGGTGCCTCGCCCATTATCGGCCTGGAATGTGCGGGCGAAGTCGTGGCGGTGGGCGCGGGCGTCACCCGCTACCGAATTGGCGATCGCGTCTGCGCGCTGACCAATGGCGGCGCCTATGCTGAATATTGCACGGCACCCGAAGCACAGTCCCTTCCTTGGCCCAAGGGCTATGATGCGCTACACGCCGCTGCTCTGCCCGAGACCTATTTCACCGTCTGGGCCAATCTGTTTGGCCATGGGCGGCTTGCGGCTGGCGAGACTGTCCTGATCCATGGCGGCACTTCCGGCATTGGCGTCACCGCCATTCAATTGGCCAAGGCCTTCGGCGCGCGCGTGATCACCACCGCCGGGAATGCGACGAAATGCGCCGCCTGTCTTGAATTGGGCGCCGATGCCGCGATTGACTATCGCACCCAGGATTTCGCGGAGGAGGTGAAGCGCCTGACCGATGGCAAGGGCGTTGATGTCATTCTGGATATGGTCGGTGCGGATTACTTCGCGCGGAACCTGAAAAGCCTGGCGCGCGATGGGCGCTTGGTGATTATCGCCTTCCTCGGTGGCTTCAAGACGGAAGCCGATCTGCGCCCGATCATGGTGAAACGCCTGACGGTCACCGGCAGCACCATGCGCCCCCGTACCACGGCGGAGAAGGGGGAGATCGCCGCAGCGCTCGCCAGCAAAGTCTGGCCGATGCTGGAAGCCGGCAAGGCGGGGCCGCGTATTTTCCAGACCTTCCCCCTGGCCGAAGCGGCGGCGGCGCATCGGCTGATGGAAAGCAGCGCGCATATCGGCAAGATCATGCTGAAGGTGGCGGATTAGGCGCAGCACTTGTTCTATCTGCTGCTCCTCGCCGCGCTATTCTGCGCCTTGCTGTTATGGCGCCAGCCGCGCGGGGCGGGCAGGGCGTTGGTTGCTGGGGCAGGGGTTTTGTTCCTTGCCGGGGCGCTGATGTTGCTGTTGCGACGGGGTTTTCTGCCAGGCCATGGCCCCAGGCGCTGGACCGCAAATAGTTAACAGCGCTCCTTTCACGAAATAGCCATTTTCCAATTCACAACAAATAGGCTTGAATGGCGTGGAGTGATTCGCGTCTTTGGTGAAATCGCTCGGGGACTATCGCTTGGGGGCACGCCATAGCGCGATGAAATCATCGCTCCATCTTCTATTGGTCGCAATTTTTCTCTTTGGCGGCGCTTGGCCCATCACCAAGGCAGCTTTGGCGGATGCCAGCCCCATGTGGTTCGGCTTTGGGCGTGCGGCCTTGGCTGCGCTGGTTGCTTCCTTACTGTTGCTGATGTTGCGGCGCTTGCATCCCCCAAGGCGAGAGGATTTGCCCACCGTTATCGCTATCGGCCTTTTGCAACTCGGCGGGTTCTTTGTACTGGCGCATGCGGCCGTGGCCATGGTGGAAGCAGGCCGCACCGCGATCATTTCCGCAGTCGTGACCTATTGGCTCATTCCTCTTTCGGTGCTGGTGATGGGGGAGAAAATCTCTGCCCGGCGCTGGCTGGCGGCGCTGCTTGGGCTCGCCGGCATTCTGGTTCTGGCCGGCCCCTGGGCGGTGGATTGGTCATCGCGGGATCAGGTGCTTGGCCATGCCATGCTGATCCTGGCCGCGCTGCTGTGGAGCATCGCCATCATCGTCACGCGCCGCTTCCCCGCCAAATCCCCGATGTTTGATTTGCTGCCCTGGGCCTTTACCGCGGGCGCCCTGGTCATCCTGCCCTTCGCATTGGTGCTGGAACCGAAGGGCGGGATCGGCCCGGCTTCCTGGCCCTTCATGCTTTATATTGGGCTGATTGTCGCACCCATCGGCACCTGGTGCGTGGTGGAGGTCGGGCGGCGCCTGCCCGGCGCGGTCGCTTCCGTCGCCTTTTTGTTGGTGCCGGCCTTTGGCGTTTTTGTTTCGACCCTTTGGCTGGGTGAGCCCTTTGGCTGGGACATGATGCTGGGTGGCGGCCTGATTGTGGGATCAGTCATTCTGGCGGCGGCGGAATAGATGCTGCTGAATGTCATCGAAGCAGGGCAGGGGCCGCCGCTAGTGCTGCTGCATGGGCTTTTCGGTTCGGCGCGCAATTGGGGCGCGGTGCAGAAGGCGCTTGCAAGCGACTACCGCGTGGTGGCGCTGGATATGCGCAATCACGGTGCATCCCCCCATGCCCCAGGCATGGACTACGCCGCACAAGCGGCCGATGTCGCCGAAACCCTGGTGGCACTTGGCATCGAACGCGCCGTGGTGCTCGGCCATTCCATGGGCGGCAAGGCCGCGATGATGCTGGCGCTCACGCGGCCAGAATTGATTGAGCGCCTGATCATCGCCGATATAGCGCCGCGCCCCTATGCGCCGGCGCTCCGCGCTGTAGTGGCCGCGATGCAAGCGCTGCCGCTCCATGCCGGCCTCACGCGCCAGGAAGCCGATCAGGCTTTGCGCACCGCCGTGCCGGAAGCGCCCATCCGAAGCTTCCTTTTGCAGAATCTCCGCTTCGAGGCCGCGCCGCCAAGCTGGCGTATCGGCCTGGCCGAGATCGCCGCCGCCATGCCGGAGATTGAGGATTTCACGCCCCCAGCCGGCGCGCGGTTTGAAGGCCCGGCACTGGCGATGTCCGGCGCGCTTTCGCCCTATATCCGCACCGAAGACCACGCGACATTTCGCGCGTTATTTCCGCGCATTGGTTTTGCCAGCATCCCCCGCGCCGCCCATTGGCTGCATGCGGAAAATCCCGAGGGTTTTCTGGCTGAATTGCGGGGGTTTCTTCGAGGGCCTGTTGAGATTCATTTTGAGTGTATGACTGCGGCTACGAGGTAAATCATGGCCGAGAATTTCTGATCTGCCTTGTCTGCTCGTATGGCGTTCCGCTTGAACTCCTTTAGCCTGGCAAAGAAATTTGGACCTGTCGCGTATTTATGCCTCGCCAATTTCTCGTTCAGGCCGCTTGGCGTTCGAAAGCCAGGGAACTTTTGCCGCCCAATGCTGAATGCCTGCGGCGCAGGTTATAGAAGCCGTTGATGTATTGAAAGATGGTGGTTTCTGCTTGGCGACGGGTTTCCCAATTTCTGCGCCAAACCAGCTCGGCCTTGATGGTCTTGAAGAACGTCTCGGCAGCGGCGTTGCCATGGCAATTGCCCTTGCCGCTCATCGACGACTGCAGGCCGTGTTCGCGGAGGGCCTTCTGGCAGTCGTGCGAACAGTATTGGCTGCCACGATCGCTATGGAAAATGCAGCCCCGCGGCGGGGACCGGAGCGCGATGGCCATTTTCAGCGCGCGGAGCGCCAGGTCGCGTTTCAGGCGATCACTGACGGCCCAGCCGATCACGCGCCGGAAGTGCAGGTCCAGGATCACCGCCAGATAGAGCCAGCCCTCCCGGGTCCAGATGTAGCTGATGTCACCCGCCCATTTCTGATTGGGTTGATCGGCAGTGAAATCGCGCTCCAGCAGGTTCGGCGCGATGTTGAACGTGTGATCGCTGTCCGTCGTCGCCTTGAACTTGCGCTTTCTTTCAACAAGAATCCCATTCTCACGCATCAGCCTCCCGACACGCCGGTGTCCCGCTTCGACCCCAACTTCCTTCAATTCTTCGGTCATGCGCGGGCGGCCGTAGCTGCCCAGGCTCAGGCGTAATTGCTCCTTGATGTGGGCCAGAGCGTTTTCAAGCCAAGTGGAATCACTTTGCGGCTCGGGAAATGCGACCCAAAAAAGGTTTAGAGCGGTTTCTGTGAACGTATGTGAACGGAAACCGATCTAGAACCACCATGTCTATGCGTTGCCTGGGGCTGGCGGGGCGCTTGCGGA